>JAYRFD010000787.1:0-8202 GCA_041908565.1 Polyangia bacterium
CGTCTTGGCCGGCGTCATTCGCGGCACGGCTCCTGTTGCGCTGCGCGGCGTCTTGCGCGAGGTCTTGATGCTGTGCCATCGCGACTACCAGGCGGCGCTCAAGGCCTTTTCCGGCGACCCCAATGAACTGCAGGGCCTGCGTCCGTACTTGATGCGCTGTCTGCAGCAGCAGCAGCAGGAAACCAGCAGCCGACCCTACACCGCCTTCGTGATCCTGGGCCTGTGTCTGGTGGCTGCGGTTGCCGGCCTGGGATACTTCGGCACGCTGTCTTGGCAGCGCACGCAGCAGCTTCGACGGGCGCTGTTCGTGCTGGAACAGCAGCCGGGTGTGGTGGTCTTGCAAGGGCGGCGCACGGGGACTCGCTTCGACATCGAGATCCTGCGCGATCCGCAGGCGAAGACGACCGATCAGCTGCTGCAGATGGCGGGCTTGGCTTCGCAGAATGTGACGCTGCGCGAGCGGCCGTTTCTGGCGCTGCACCCCACGCTGGTCTTGCAACGCGCCACCGCCGCCCTGCGACCGCCAGCCAGCGTGCAGGTGTCCATGCCGACGCCGGGCGTGCTGAAGATCGACGGGCAGGCCGACGAGGACTGGCTGGCAGATGCTCGCTTCTTGGCCACGGCCGTCGCGGGGGTTCAGTCGGTGATCGTGGACGCCAAGCCGCTGCCCAAGCCGCCGCAGCTTTACGACGTGTTGATGGAACGGGCCCGCGTGCTGGAAGCCATCGTGTTCCACTTTCGGGCCGGCAGCATTGAGCTGGTGCCAGGACAGGAAGCGCAGCAGCAGCAAGCGCTGGATCAGATCAAAGAAATCCTGCAGCTGGCCAGCCAGGACGAGACCTTGGACGTGACCATCGAGGTGCATGCACATACAGACGCCATCGGCGATGAGCTTTACAATCTGCGCTTGCGTGAGAGCCGCGCAAAACAGATGCGTTACTGGTTGTCGAGCGGAGGGATCGACATGCGCAAGCTCAAGGCCGTGGCTCCGCTGCAGTTTGAACAACAACGGACAGAGCGAGCAGCGTCCTTTCGTGTGGTCGTGACCGCGGGCGCCGCGGCCAAAAAGAGATCGCGATGATTCAAAAGAAAATCTGCATGCTCGGGGCGTTTGCCGTCGGGAAGACCAGCTTGGTACGGCGCTATGTCCACAGCATGTTCACCGACAAGTACCTGACCACGGTCGGCGTCAAGATCGACAAGAAGGACGTGCAGCACGGGGGGCAGACGGTGTCGCTTCTGCTGTGGGATCTGTACGGCGAAGACGAGTTTCAGCGCTTGCAGACTTCGTACTTGCGCGGCTCGTCGGGCCTGCTGATCATCGCCGATGGGACGCGGCCAGCGACGGTCGACAAGGCGATCGAGCTGCGCGATCGCGCGGTTTCGGCGCTGGGTCCGCTGCCGCATCTTTTGATTCTGAACAAGTGCGATCTGATGCCGGAATGGGAAGTTCGACCCGAGCGCATCGACGATCTGGGCCGCACCGGCTGGCAGGTTCTGCGGGCCAGCGCCAAGACCGGCGAGGGCGTGCAAGAAGCCTTCGAGATCATCACTGCACGGGTCTTGGGAGAAGGGCGGTGAGTGAGCGCGGGCATCCCTTGCCGCAGGTCGTCTCGGCGTACCTTTTGCCGTTGGTGCTGCGGTCCCGCCATCCTGCCTTTCTGCGCACCGATTCGAATGGCCATGTCGTCGAAGCCGGTGGTGCTTTGCGCCACTATGGCATCGCCGCGGTGCAGCCTGGCCAGCTGGCCAGCGATCAAATCGGCCTGCTGACTGGCTTGCTTCCGCACATCGGCCAACCGCTGCATCTGTCCGCCGTTCAGACCGACGCTGGGGCTTGCGCAGACCTGCACATCTTTGGCGATGCAGAAGACACCTGGGTGGTGCTGCTGGATACCTCAAACGAGCACGATCAGAAGCAGGCCATGCAACAGAAAGGCAACGAGCTAAGCCTGCGCAGCGAACGCCAAGGCTTGGTGCTGGATGCGCACCTGGGCAAGTCGGTGGCGGCTCATCTTTTGGCGGGTCGCTGGGGGCGCAGCGGCGGTGGCGAGCGTCGCGAGGTGTCGATCCTGTTTGCCGACATTCGTCGCTTCACGCCCTTTAGCGAAGCCAATACGCCAGAGCAGGTCTTCCATACCTTGAATCAATACCTGCCGACGATGATCGAGCCGGTTGAAGCCGCTGGCGGTGTGATCGAACACCTAGCCGGCGATGCCATCATGGCCATCTTTGGGCTGGGTGATGAGACGGCCGTGCAGTTCTGCGCTCAGGCGATTGTGGCGGGGCGGCGGGTGCAGCAGGCAGTGCATTCGCTGAATCAGCAGCGGATCGCGCGCGGCGAAGACTCCCTGGGAATTGGCATCGGCATCGCAACCGGGCCTGTCTCGGTCGGTGTCATCGGCACGCATGAGCGGCGCGGCTTCGCGGCCATCGGTCATCACGTGAACGTGGCGGCCCGACTGCAGGGGCAAGCCGGCCCGGCCGAGGTCGTCTGCGACGAGCACTCATACCAACTATGGCAGGCTGCAGTTCGCCAAGCGGCGGTGCCGTCCGACGTGCTCGACACCGTCTTTGAGGAACGTCAGGTGGCTCTCAAGGGCGTGCGCGATGTGCTGCGTGTGTACGTCATCAGCGACGCAGCGCCGCCTGCAAGCAAGGAAGGAGCCTAGCGTATGCCGACGTTCGAAGGCCGGGACGCGACCCTTTCGTACGAACAAGCCGGGCACAGCGGTCCGCAGGTGCTTCTGGTGCAAGGGGTGGGCTGCATTGGACAGGGCTGGCGGCCGCAGATTGACGACCTGTCGCGCGATCACCGCGTGCTGTGGTTTGACAATCGTGGCATCGGCGGCAGCGTGCCCCTGCGTGGCGCGGTCACGGTGGCGGACATGGCGCGCGACTGCCTGCAGCTGATGGATCATCTGCGTATCGATCGGGCTCACGCCGTCGGGCACTCGATGGGCGGTCCCATCGTGCAAGAGCTGGGACGCATCGCGACCGCGCGGGTGGCCAGCTTGTCACTGATCTCGACGATGCGGCGAGGGCGGGATGTCGCGATTCCTTCTTTGGCCAACCTCAAGGTGTCGCTGCGCATGCTGTGGGGATCGGAACGTGCGCGCTGGCTGGCCGCCGCCGGTCTGTGCTTTCCCCCAGCGTATCTGGCGACGCTTTCCGACGAAGAAAAGCTGCACCTGGTGCACCTGATCTTCTGCCCAGACTTCCTGCAGCGACCCCCGATTGTGCGCAAGCAGCTAGCCGCCCTGTGGCAGCACCGCGGGGGCGACATGGCCGCGCTGCGCACGATTCCGACGCTGATCTTGACGGGCAGCCAAGATGTGGTGGCCGACACGCGGCTTAGCGACGATCTGCGCGAACACCTGCCGCATGCGCGAATCGAGCGCTTCGCCGATGCGGGACATGGCCTGCCACTGCACCACGTATCGGACGTCAATCGGCTGTTGCGCGAACACTTTGCGCGCGCTGACCGGGCATAGCGCCCCGCGTACAGACCGGCAGACGTGATAGCCTGCCGCCATGTTGACCGGGACTCTTCGTCGAATCTTGAACGGTCTTGCTCCGTCGCTGTGCTGCGCTGTGCTATCGCTTGCGGCGTGCAACAAGACATCCCCCGCTGGAAGCTCGTCGGCGCCCAGCGCGCCCACCGCAAGCTCTGCTGCATCGGGTCAGCCGGTAGCGTCCGCGTCAGCGGTCGGCGCCGATTCAGCGCCCAGCGCCACCGGACAAAGCGCGGACTGCACGCTGCAGACGCCGCTTGTGGCGGGCGTGCCAGGCAGTCCGGGGCACTTGATCCCGTCGACGCGCAACCCCAACGGGCAAAGTGAGCTGGCCGCGCTGATGCGCACCATGGAAGCGGCGCTAAAGGACGCACGCCCCTTGGTGGCGAAGGGTCAAGCGGTGGGGCCGTTTGCGCAGCGCTTTGCCAAGATTCGCTGTTCCTGGCCCACCAATCCGTCTGATCGCGATGCGGAATTCGATGCGCTGGCCACCGCGTATCTTGGGGCGGTCTCGGCGCTGGATCGGGCCAGCGGGGCGACTTCAGCTGGTGCCTTCGATGGCGTTCTAAACGCCTGCCGCGCCTGTCACGAGCGCGCCTGCGGCGGTGCCATCGTCGCCATCAACGCCCTGCGTCTGCCTGGGTCCGCAGCCACCGACGGCGCAGAGCCGATGGACTGCAAGCACCCCAGCCCGCCGCCTAGTCCACCGCCATCACGATGAACTTCAGATATCGCCCCTCGGGAAAAGCCGGGGGCGATGGATGATCGGCGGGCTGACCGTGCGTTTCCAAGATGCGCAGACGACGCCCGGTGGACTCTGCCGCGCTGACCAGCGTCGTGGTGAAGGCGGCTTCTGGAACGTGGCTGCTGCAAGACGCCGCGATAAGCAGACCTTGCGCAGCGACGGCCGACAGTGCCAAGCGATGTAGCTCGCGATAGGCAGCCAAGGCCGCCGGAACGGATCGTTCGTTGGGGGCAAAGCTTGGCGGATCGACCAGCACGACATCGAAGCGCTCGCCGCGACGCAGCACCGCTTGCAGTTCTTGAAACACATCGGCGGCGACAAAGCCATGCGGTCCAGGATCGATGCCGTTTAGCACAAAGTTGCGACGTGCAGCGACGATGGCAGGGCTGGCTCGATCGACGCTGATCACGCGCGTGGCACCGGCCAGCGCGCCGTGCAGCGAAAAGCCGCCGGTGTACGAAAAGCCGTTCCACAGCGATCGACCCGCGACATAGCGACGCAAGTGCATGCGGTTTTCGCGCTGATCCAGAAACAGCCCGCCCTTCTGCCCATTCACGATGTCGACGAAGTAACGAACGCCGTGCTCGTGGACGATCACTTCGCCGGGTTTTCCGTCGGCGGGCGTGGGCGGCAGGGTGCCCCACAGAAGCTCGCCGCTGCCACCGCTGCGGCGCTGGTGGCGCTGATAGATCGCGCGCAGTCCGAAGGCCTGACCCAGCTCAGAAATGGCGGCCACGATGGCTGGCTTCAGCGCGTGCAGAAGAGGCGCCGCCTGCACGTCTGCTCCGTCGCTGCCACCGTCCAGGACCAGCACTGCCACATCGCCATAGCGATCCAGCACCAGGCCCGGCAGCAGATCGCCTTCG
This sequence comes from Polyangia bacterium, assembly GCA_041908565.1. Classification (GTDB taxonomy): domain Bacteria; phylum Myxococcota_A; class Polyangia; order Palsa-1104; family JAEUJZ01; genus JAEUJZ01. Next base: position 5,127 of record JAYRFD010000787.1, read on the forward strand.
CCATGGCACCAGCGAAAGGCGTCGGTCTTCGACGACGCGCCGGCAAACAAGCCTTGTCGCAGAGCCAGCGCCCGCTGCAAGCGACGAAAGATCAGCGCGCCATCGACGGCCTCTTGCGGGTCCAGGGTGTACGCGCGAAACGCGATCGGCGAGCTTGCGTCATACAGCCCGCGCGCCAAGAACTGCCCGCCTTCATCCAGCAGATCGACGACGGTGCCGGTCGAAAGCCGAGGCACCGCGTGCAGCGCTTCGCGATACACCCAGGGGTGACCACCGCGCAGGCTGCGAGACAGATCGCGACGCAGCCGCAGTGCGGCCCGCGCTTCTAGCGGGTCTTTTCGGCCGGCGCCCGTCGCGCTTGGCATTCCTCGCAGGGACATAGCTCTCTCAGACGGCGAAAGTGGTAGATGCCGGTGTTGTGCCGATCGGACCACGTGATGTTGATGGCGTATCCCCCGACAAGCTCGATCCCTTTGGCGACGATGTCGGTCGGCACGGTCGCCGGATTCAGGCGCTGCTTGCCGCTCATCTCGTCGACGCAGTGGGCGCAGCGACACAGGATGCGAAGCTGTCGCGCGGAGTACACCGTTCGGTGCTCATCTTCCCAGACGATGGTGATGTCGGGGCGGTTCAAGCCGATGATTTCAAGAGGCACTGCCATGGGCCGGCATCCTATCGCAAGGCGCTCGCGGGCAAGGGCCGTGCATCGACAAAAGTCGGAAATGCCCACAAGCCGCCTGGCCCTCGACGCGCCGCTTCATAGAAGCGGGCCCCCAACGCGCGCGACAGCCCAAGCTGCGCGCATCCAGAGCCACTGCTGGGACTTGAACCCAGGACCTGCGGTTTACGAAACCGCTGCTCTACCGCTGAGCTACAGTGGCGACGCAGGCAGGCAGTCTATTGCGCAGCCCCGACCAGGGCAAGCGCAAAAAGCACGGTCCTGCAAATGTCCGGATCGCTTGCTCTCGGAGGACGCCATGAACACACGATCGCTGCCCACACCCTCGACTTTCTCGACGGAGCCCCGCATTGTCCAGCGCGCTGCGGGGCCAGCCCGATCTGCCGCCGCGCGGTGGGAAGGTGCCCTTGGCGGACGCCGCATGGGACCTGTTCTGTCGGCGCTGGTTGGGCTTGCCGGGCTGCTGGTCGGCTGTGGCAGCACGGACTTCACCGGCGAAAAAGGACTGGCGACGTTTACCGCCAGCGGCTGTGGCGGCCTGCTTTCCGACATCGGTGGCTGCGATCTGAAAAAAGGCGTGGCGGTCGGTGGCGTCGTCGATGTCGCGGCCAAGTCGGCGAAGAGCGGTCTGGCCCTGCAGCTACGCACGGATATCGCCGCCATCTTGACCGTCATGCCCAGCGATCGCGGCGGATCGGCGATCGTCGGTCAAGGGCCGGGCATGGCCTATCTGTCGGCGATCGATGGCAACGCCATGGAAGTGGATCGCTTGGTGGTGAAGGTCGTCGAGATCGAGCGCATCGTCTACAACACGGTGTCGATGGGCTTTGGCACCTTTCGTCTGCAGCCCTCGGGAGACATCGATGGCACCTTCGATCTGAACGACGGCGTTACCAACTTCACGCTGCTGTTCCTGCAGGTCGACGGCGGGGGGCAGTCGCTGCTGGGACGCGATAGCTTCGCGGCAGAGCTTGGCCCTGGGCTTAGCTATCAGGCGGGACGCGAAAATCCGCACTCACTGCAGTTTGAGCTTCAGCGACCCACGGCGCCCGGCAGCTATTTCCTGACGGTGCGGGCCAAGAGCGGACCGGGGCGCTTCAAGATGCAGATCAACGTGAAGTGATTGGCGTGAAGCAGGGGATGGGCGGTGGCTTTCCGGCGGCACGTGGGCGGACAAGCAGGCGTGCTTCGCCTGCTGTGGGCGTGTCCGCTTAGCCGCGCGGATCGTCAGACGACGACGTGCCCCCGAAGTCCTTCAGGGAAAGGCCAGCCGCTGCTGACAGCGGGGTGCCTGACATCTCAGTGCGGTCTTCCGGCTCGGCAGGAACCGCATTGTTCGTGACGACGGCGGGCAGGATCCGCGCAAAGATCTCGGCGGGCGACTGGGCTTCGGCGGCTGCGACCGGGACCGCGCCCGGACTGCTGGCACTGACGGCCGGAGCCGCGCTGGCAGGCGGGCTTACAGGCTGCGGTGTCTGCGCAGAAGCAGCGGTCGGGGCCGCGGCCGGGCCGGCGTTCGCTGGGCTGCCCGGGCTGTGAGCCGGTGCGTGGGCGGCCGGGGGTGCTGCGGCATGTCCAGCAGTCGACGCTGACGCCGCGCCATGGCCATCCTTGCCGTGATCGCCCGATCCGAACAAGCGCGAGATCGCGCTGCCCACGCTGTCGAGATACGTGTAGACGACGGGCACGACGACCAAGGTCAAAAGCGTCGAGCTGATCAGGCCGCCGATCACCGCGCGAGCCATCGGCGAGCGGAACTCCGACCCTTCGCCGAGCGCCATTGCCAAGGGCAGCATGCCGAAGATCATGGCCAGCGTGGTCATGACAATCGGTCGCAAGCGGATCTCGCCGGCGGTGATCAGCGCCTCTTCCCGCGACATGCCATCACTGCGTCGCTGGTTGGCATTGTCGATGAGCAAGATGGCGTTCTTGGTCACCAAGCCCATCAGCATGATGACGCCGATCATCGACATCATGTTCATGTTGCCGCGCGTCGCCAGCATGGCCAAAAAGACGCCGATCATCGACAGAGGCAGCGACAGCATGATGGCCAGCGGCTGCAGGAAGCTCTCAAACTGCGAGGCCAGCACCAAGTAGATAAAGATGATGGCCAGGATCAGGGTCTCAAGGACGTAGCCGACGGTTTCTTTCAAGTCACGCGTCTGGCCACCCAGATCGACCGTGTATCCCGCTGGCAAGCCCATGCCCTCGATGGCTTTCTTGATGTCGGTGCTGATGTCGCCCAGCGCGCGGCCTTCGACGCTGCCGGTGATGCGAACTTCGCGCGAAAGATCGATGCGGTTGATCTTCGACGGGCCGACGCCACGGCGAATGCTGGCGACCTGATCCAAGGCCACCAGCGAACGGCTGCCATCGGCCTTGGGCGCGCCGGGGACA
>JAYRFD010000788.1:0-3540 GCA_041908565.1 Polyangia bacterium
AGTACATCGGAAGCATAGAAAAAGGAGTCTCCGCATGCCTGCCTTGCCTGCCAGTTCGGCGGAGCCAAGCCAGCCAGAGTCCGTGCGGCGCTATTTTGCGACGCTGAACTTGCGAGCCCGACCGGATGTCTGGGCCAACGGCTGGGGCCAGCTTCCCGTCGAGGGTTTCTTTGTTGCGCTGCGCGCACCGCAGCAGTCGATCAACGTCGAGCGCCGCCCCTGCAGCGATGGGGTCGAAAGCCTGGGCGCCTTGTTTGGGAATGTCCGCTGGGACTGACATTTGCAAAACCAGAGTGACTGAGTACGGGGGGAAATCGGAATGAACCGGCAAATCCAAGACATGTTCACCAGTGCTGAGGGGCGCTATCTGAGCGCCGCAGAGCAGGGGCTTCTGCGCGACTGGGCCCAGGGACTGGATGCGCGCCTTTCCGCCATGAGCGAGATCAGCGCCAAAGAAGGACCCATCGTCGAACAGACGGTGAAAGAGATCTTCCGCGCCTATCCAGACATCGAAAAGAAGTTCAAAAACGCTATGGCGACCTGCATCCGGGACGAGACGCTGGTCCTGCGCTACGCGACGCAGGCCATGCTGCGCAACGATCCGAAGTACCTGGACGATTCGCTGCTGAGCTGGCTTGCGACCATCCTAAAAGGAGTCGGCTTCGCGCCGCACTTTATCGAAGACACCTACAAGACGATGGCGCTGGTCGCCGGGCGCGAGCTATCGCCGAGCACTGCCAAGCTGCTGCACCCCTTTGTCCTGCAGTGCGCAGCGGTCCTGTCCGGCAAGGACAGCAGCAAGGAGGCAAAGTAGCCATGCCAGCCCAGAGCCGCGGCGCGCTGCGGCCGCTCAACTATTTCAGCAGCCCGCAGTATGTGACCAGCGACCTGAAGGCCGGCGTACTGCGCAGCCGCGGGGGCACGCGCTTGATCGGAGTCAGCGAAGACTTCTTGCGGGGCTTTGTCGTGGCCTGCGAACACGAAACGGGACCGGCGACCGCGCTGGTGCTGCGGCGCTGCGGGCAGTTCTTTGGCGCTCGCCTGGCTCGACGCTGCGAAGACGAGATCAGCAGCTACTTGGGACGATCGCTGCGCGATGGCGTGATGACCGAGTTTGAAGTGATCGTGCAGGACCTGTGGACCGCATCCGGCCTGGGTGAGCTTCGCATCGACTGGAGCCGCGGACAGTCCGGATTCCTGGCCGCCAAGCTGGTCAACAGTCCGATGCAGGACATCGGTCCCAAAGGACACGTCGCCGATGACATGTTTGAAGGAGTCATCGAAGGCTTCGTGAGTCACTTCGCCGGCGATGACTTCATCTGCATCCAGACCGGGGATGTCCGCTTGGGCGATCGCGAAGGAACCACCTTTGTCCTGGTGCCGCGCGACTGGGTACCGCGCGTCCGGACTCTGCTTTCCAGCAAGACGCCACATTCCCAAGTGGTCACACAGCTAAGCGGAGTCTAGGAGCCACACGATGTCGCTGCCTGCCACCACAGAGCCAGAGCAGGTCCTGGGGCGCTATGTCCTGGGCACACGCGTCGGGGCCGGCGCATCGGGCAGCGTGTACAGCGCCACCGATTCGCGAACCGGACAGACGGTGGTCATCAAGTTTTTTGATGGGCAGGAAGACGGCATCGGATCGTGGACCAACGAGATGCGCTTGGTGCTGCGCTTCCGGCACGAGCACATCGTCCCTTGTTTGGACATTGGCTTTGATCAAGTGCATGGCCTGTGGGCCCTGGTGTTTGCCAAAGCGGAAGGAGGTTCGCTGCGGCGTGTTCTTGCGAGCCGGCGTCGCTTTACGCCTCGGCAAATTGCCGAGCTTCTGTCCGACATCGCATCAGCGCTGGCGTATGCCCATGCCGAAGGCGTCATCCACCGCGACGTCAAGCCAGAGAACATCCTTTGCCAGCACGCGGGGGAGGACACCCACTGGCTGCTGACTGACTTTGGCGCAGGTCGCTTTCTGGCGTCGGGCGAAAGCGCGCGATCGCCGGCTGGATCGATCGAGTACATGGCCCCCGAAGCATTCAATGGGCAGGCAGGCGCCGTCAGCGATCAGTATTCGCTGGGCGTGCTGGGCTGCGAGCTTTGGCAGGGGCGCTTGCCGCGTCGCGATGAGCTACCTGCCGTGCAGGCCGCGCTGCGCGGACAAGGTGCCTTGGCAGAGGTTCTGGCGCGTCTGTGCGATCCCGATCCTGTGGCTCGCTTTGCGTCCATGGATGACGTCGTTCGTTCACTGCAGCAGGTACTGACTGACATGAAAGACCGTAGCGACATTTTGGTGCATGTGCGGAGCTACCTGCGAACCGCGCGGGGGCTCTCGGAATCGAGCGTTGAGAACATCTTTCAGGAATGGGCCGAGCGCGGCTCACTCCTCGATTTCTTGGTCGAAAAGAAGCTGCTGACACGGTCGATGGCGCGGACGGCCGATGCGATTACCAAGGGCTACCTGGACGCTCCGCTGGAGTCGGTCTTTGGCAAACTGGAAATAAAAGAGGAAGCCCAGCCAAGCCCGATTCCCGTTCGAGTCGAGCCCGCAAAATCGGAAGTTGAGCCCGAGACAAAGGAGTCTGCGCCCGCGCCCCCACCCGCGTCCAAAGAGACCGCGATCCCAGCCGTGCGGGTCATCGAAGAAGCCAGCCCACCTGCGCCGCCTGCGCCGCCTGCGCCGCTTGCTCCGCCTGTCCGCGAGGCTGCGGTCAGTCGCCGGGACAGCGCCAGCCAAAGCGAAGGGTCGGTTCGGATCGATCCACCCTCGCGCAGCGGGCCACCTGTGCGGCCGGCTCCGGGTGTACGGCTGGGACGCTATGTCCTGCAGGAAGCGCTGGGCGAAGGGGCCACGGCCACCGTCTTCCGTTCCTTTCACGAATTACTAAGCATGCCGGTCGCGATCAAAGTCTTTGAGCCGCTGGATGCCAGCAGCGATCCAGAAGCCGCCACGCGCTTTCGCCGCGAAGCCCAGACTCTGGTGCGCCTGCAGCATCCCAACATCGTCCGCATCGTCGACATCGATGTGTTCGATGGGCGTCCCTTTATCGTCATGGAATACGTCGGCGAGACCACGCTGGCCACCCAGATCCAGAACCTGGGACGCCTGCCCGCGCCGCGCATTGCACAGATCGGTCTGGCGGTGGTGGAAGCTCTGGATGCCGCGACCCGGCAGGGGCTTACGCACCGCGATGTGAAGCCGTCGAACATCCTGGAACGCAAAGATGGCCACATCAAGCTGGTGGACTTCGGAATCGCAGCGCGCCGCACCACAAGCGGAGTCCTAAGTGATCCACTGGCCGCACTGGGTCTGGTGTCCGGAACGCCAGCGTACATCGCGCCGGAACAGGCGCTGCACCCAAGTCAGATCGACTTCCGCGCCGACATGTACAGCCTGGGCGTCACGCTGTACCACGCAGCGACGGGACGGACACTGTTTCAGTGCAACACCGCGCAGGAGCTGTTGACCGCCCACAACAACCAAGCGCCGGTGCACATCAACGACTTGGATCCCGGCTTCGATCCACACCTGGCCTATGTCATCCA
>JAYRFD010000789.1:0-21292 GCA_041908565.1 Polyangia bacterium
GGGACTGCGGCGCGGGCAGCGCTTGCGCTGGATCGAGCTTCCCATGGCCAGCCCCGCGATCTGGGCGGGCATCAAGACCACCGCGGTCATCAATGTAGCCACGGCAACCATCGCAGCGCTGATCGGCGCCGGAGGGTACGGTCGCTTCATCACATCGGGGCTGGCGCTAAACGATCCGCGCCTCTTGCTCAAGGGCGCGCTGCCCACGGCGGCCTTGGCCGTCGCCTTCCACGCGATCTTCGAATGGCTCAGCCAGCGCTTGATGCCCCAGGGCCTGGTGCACAGCGTCGAGGAGAAGCATTGATTCGCGCTGCTTTTGGGTGATACCGTCGCTGCTTGTAGCTCACAGGTCGTAGCGATCCAGTGACCCAGAAAGCGCCCTCTCTGTTGCATCCGCTCGCTGCCGAGCTTGCTCGCGGTCGCCAGCGCACCGATGCGTTCTTCGCGTGGCTTCGACCCGATGCGCTGTGCCTGCGCGCCATCGCCGAACGACATCGCCTGATCTTTTATCTGGGTCACCTGGAAGCGTTTGACTGGAACTTGCTTGGGGCGCGCGTGCTGGGCCTGCCGGCAATCGACCCATCGCTGGAAGCGCTGTTTGCGTTCGGTATCGATCCGGTCGACGGAAAGCTGCCCTGCGATGCCGCGCTGGACTGGCCCGCGCTGTCCGTTGTCCAGACGTTCTGTCAGCGTGTACGCACGACCTTGGACGCCGCGCTGCAGCGCCTGATCGACGATGGCTCGCCCCTCGATCGATCGACTCGCGATGCCATCGACATGGCGATCGAGCATCGCCTGATGCACCTAGAGACGCTGTCGTACAAGCTGCCGCACCTTCCGCTGTCGGTCTTCGTCCCTGCCGCGTGTGAAGCAGCGCGCGATCAGCCCGGACCGCAGCAGCCCGGCTATGACCGCGTTGGAGGTCCAGGCAAGGCGCGTCGGATCGAGATCCCCGCGGGCCCAGCCACCGTCGGGCGAGATCGAGATTCGCAGTTCGGCTGGGACAACGAGTTTGGGCAGCAAAGCACACAGGTCCCCGCCTTCGCCCTGGATGCTCGTCCGGTGACTCAGGGCGAGCTATTGACCTTTGTTCAAGCCGGCGGCTATGCCGATCGCAGCCTGTGGCTGGACGAAGACTGGGACTGGCGACAGCGCCAGAATCTGAGCCAGCCCACGCGCTGGCTGCAGCGCGGCCCCGGCGAGCCGATCATGTTTCGCGCCGCCTTTGCCGAGATCCCGCTGCCCCTTGACTGGCCCGCCCAGCTGAGCCTGGCCGAAGCACGCGCCTATCTTCGCTACCTGCGCCAAAGCGGCGCCGCCCCGACGGCACGCCTGCCCACAGAAGCAGAGCTTCACCGCGCGGCCTACGCAACGCCAAGTGGTGCCGAGCGGCCCGGTGCCGCCATCTATCCATGGCCAGGGGATGCTGCGCAGCCGCTTTGCCACGGCAACTTCGGCTGTCTGCGCCACGATCCGTGTCCAGTCGGCGCGTTCCCCGCAGGCGACAGCGCGCTGGGCGTCGCCGACTTATACAGCAACGGCTGGGCCTGGACCGACACGCCGTTTCGACCGCTGCCTGGCTTCCAGATCGATCCGCGCTATCCCGGTTACTCACAGCCGTTTTTCGACGACAAACACTTCGTGATTCGCGGCGCCGCGGCCTGCACGGATCAGCGCTTTCTGCGTCGATCGTTTCGCAACTGGTTCCAGCCGCACTATCCCTACGTCTTTTCCAATCTGCGTCCGGCGCACGATCCCGGCCAGCCCTAGCCCCCGGAGCTCACGATGGATTCTGTACTCGCCTCCGAATCGGCTGATGCCGCCCAGTTCATCGCAGACGTGCGCGCCGGGCTCTCGGCCAGCGGTCAGCGCGTCCTGCCGTCCAAGTATCTGTATGACGAGGTCGGCTCTTCGCTGTTCGAAGTCATCTGCGTTCTGCCCGAGTACGGCCTGACGCGAGCCGATACCCGCTTGCTGCGTCGCCATGCAGCAGCCTGGGTGGCCGATCTGCCGCCGCACTGCAGCGTCGTCGAGCTAGGCAGTGGCAGCAGCCGCAAGACGCGCCTGATCTTGGAAGCCATGGCCAAGCGGCAGCCCGCGTTTTACTACCCCATCGACATCTCGCATACGGCGCTGGCGCAGTGCGAGCGCGAGCTTGGCGACATCGACAACCTGACCGTCTGCGGTCTGCACGACGACTATCTGCAGGGCCTGGCCACCGCCAGTCAGCGCCGCCAAGCGGGGGCGCCCCTTCTGGTGCTCTTCCTGGGCAGCACAATCGGTAACTTCGACCGCGTGGCCGGCGAACAGTTTCTGACCCGCGTCCGCGGCGAGCTACAGCCTGGCGATCTGTTGTTCCTGTCGACCGACATGGTCAAGAGCGAAGCGCTGCTGGTGCCCGCCTACGATGACCCGATCGGCGTCACGGCCGCCTTCAACAAGAACGTGCTGGCGCGCATCAATCGTGAACTGCAAGGGCAGTTCAACCTGAACGACTTCGCACACCAAGCCCGCTGGAACACACGTGAGCGACGCATCGAGATGCACCTGGCGGCGCTGCGCGATGTCGAAGTGCCGATCGCGCGCGCGCAGTTCACGCTGTCGCTGCGGCAAGGCGAGACCATCAAGACCGAAGACAGCTACAAGTTTTCGCCGCAGGATCTGGCGACGCTGGCGCAGCGCGGGGGCTACCGCAGCCTGGCCACCTGGCACGACGACGAGTGGAGCTTCACGCAGAGCCTGCTGCAAGTCTGTTAGCCGCACATGCACACGCCCGGGCACGCACTCCTAAACCTCGCCGTCCTTGGCAGCATCGTGGGTCACGAAGCCGCGGTGCTTGCCGGGGCCGTCGTTCCAGATGTGCCGATCGTGATCCTGTACCTGCGTGAAAAAGCGCGCGGCACGCCGGATGACATCATCTGGTCGCAGGTCTATCAGCGTCGGCACTGGCTGGCCATCATTCACGGTGCGCACTCGCTGCCGCTGGGCGGGCTGGCGACGCTGCTGAGCTTCCTGTTTGCAAGCCCGGCGCTGGTGGCCTTCTTCTGCAGCATGTCGGCGCACGCGCTGTGCGATCTGCCGGTGCACGCACACGATGCCCATCGCCACTTCTTCCCGTTCAGCAGCTATCGCTTCATCAGCCCGATCTCGTACTGGGATCCGCGCTATCACGGTCGCACCGTGGCATGGATCGAAGCGCTGCTGATCGCGGCCTGCTCTGTCTTCATTTACTGCGTCTTGGCCCCGCGCTGGACGCGGCTGGCACCAAGCACCGTGGCCATCCTGCTTTTGACGACCAACCTGTGGTACGCGCAGTCGTTCTATCGCAGCTTTGTCCGTCGATGACTGCGCAGACGTACGTCGCGGGGACGGCCTTGCTGGGCACAAACGTGGTCCTGGCGATCAGCCATGAAACGTACTCGATCGATCTTGTCCGCGGCACGCTGCTGCGGTCTGACTGGCGCGATCAGCACCCCGTCCTGATCAGCGAACACGACCGACGATACTTCGAGACACTCATCGCACACCTGTCGATGCAGCAGGGGATTCTATGAAGGAACGCCGCAAGATCCTGGTGGTCTGTCCAACCTCGTGGGAACGCAGCGAGCTAGCCAAGCCGGCGCAGCAGGATCGCTTCGAATTCGTCGTCTGCTGCGAGGAGCTGTACGAGTCCGTCGGCCTGATCAACGCGCTGCGCTTTGATGTCCGCCGCTATCTGGATCGCATCGCGGCGGCCCAGCGAGGGCGCGGCATCGTCGGTGTTCTGGGCACAGGCGACTATCCCGGCTGCATGTTTTCGGCCTACCTGGCCCAGTCGCTTGGGCTGCCCGCGCCGCATCCGCGCGATGCCGTGCTGCTCTCGCACAAGCACTACAGTCGGCAGCAGCAGCGTCGACTGGCCCCCGAAGCCACACCCGAATTCGCTCTGGTCGATCCGCGATCCCCGCAACGCCCAGCCAGCCTGCGCTATCCGTTCTTCGTCAAGCCCGTCAAAGGCACGATGTCGATTCGCGCGCAGATGGTGCACAGCGATGCCGAGCTTCGCCGCGCGGTGCGGCTATCGCTGCCCGAACAGCTTCGCAGCTGGATGCTGCTTACGCCGTATGCCCAGCTGTTGAAGCTGTACAGCGCTGCGCCGCCGCCCGTTCGCGCCTTCATTGCCGAATCGCCCTTGCGCGGCGTGCAGGTGACCGTCGATGGCTTTGTGCAGGATGGAGTGTCGACGGTGATGGGCATCACGGACTCGATCATGTATCCCGGCACGATGAGCTTTCAGCGCTTCGAGTACCCATCCAGCCTGCCCGCCACCGTGCAAGCGCGCATGCGTGACATCGTCAATCGCGTGATGGCAGGCAGCGGCTTCAACCACAGCTGCTACAACGTCGAGCTGTTCTACGACGAAAGCCAAGACTCCATCGCCATCATCGAGATCAACCCGCGCATGTCCTACCAGTTTTCGGATCTGTTCGAACAGGTCGATGGGCAAAGCAGCTTTGCCGTTCAGCTGGCCTTGGCCACCGGCGAGAAAGTGACGTGGCAGCCGGGAGCCGGACACGCGCGTGCAGCGGCCAGCTTTGTCATGCGCCGCTTCCGCGATGCCCGCGTTCTTTCCGTGCCAACGCGGAATCAGCAGGCCACCGTGGTCGCACGCTTTCCCGGCGCACACATCAAGCTGCTGTGCCAGCCGGGCGATCGACTTTCGCATCACGACCAGGACGTGGGCAGCTACCGATATTGCATCGTCAACATGGCAGCCGCATCGCACCAGGCGCTGATGCAGCAGTACAGCGACGCAGAAAGCCTGCTTCCCTTCCGCTTTGCGGAGTAGCCAGCAGGCGGCTCGCCACCCGCCACGACTCTGCCACCCCCACGATCACAAAGCGCCGTCGTGCAGCGGATGCTCTGCGATACGCGAGCCTAGTCTCCGCTCACTGCTTGGCCGTTGACGACGATGGGCAGCAGGTCTAGCTGCCAGTTGCCGCGCTCGATCTCGTGCGCCAGGCAGGCCGTGCGATACGTCGTCTTGTGCAAGATTTCTCGACGGTGCGTGGCCAGCCAGCGATGGCGCGCCTGCACATAGTCGCGCACCCAGCCTTTTTCTTTGCCGCCCAAGACCGGCGGCTCTTCCCAGAACGTCTCGCGAATCGTCCACAGGATCGATCCGCTGTGAATAAACGAGTCGTAGATGACCAGGGCGGACAACGGCAGCACCAGGCCGTTTTCATCGGCCCACGCCATGGCCGGCTGGAAGTACCGTTCATCGAAGAAGGCGTCTTGCACGCTGCGCATCACCGGATCGTCCTGCCCAGCTCGGCGCAGCAGATCCTTGAAGGCTTCATCGTCGACCAGCGGATCGACACCAATGCGCGCGACATAGGGCGCAAGCGCGGCCGCATAAAGCCCCGCCGCCAGCACATAGCGTTCGATCAGATCGCGCAGCTTGCTGTATTCCGTCGTCTGCGAGCGGCCATAGGTGATCTGACGCGCATCGTTGGGCCCGTCGCTGTAGATCGAAATATTGCCGTAGTCTCCGGCGGGTGATCCGGTCTCGAACACGTTGACGACTTGGTCGATGATGCGTCGCTGCTTGGCGCTTAGCTGCATAACTTGGCTCTCTTACGAAGGGCGGGACTGCGAGGGTGCGGTCGGCGCCAGCAGGCGCTTCCAGTAAATCAACTCGGTGATGCCGGCGTGCACGAAGTCGGGCAGCGCGCCCACGCGACAATAGCCAGCCCGTTCGTAGAAGCGCTGGGCCCCCACGTTGAAATCCGAGGTCAGCAGAAACAGATCCGGATGCCGTCGCTGCACGGCGGCCTCGACGGCGCTCAGCAGGTGCGAGCCGACCCCGCGCCCGTGTAGCTGCGGACGCAGTGCAATCAAGCGCAGGTAACCACCGCGCCCAAAGTGACCACTGCTGGGGTCCGGTCCAAGCTGCACGCGGGCAAAGCCAAGCAGCGCAGACTGCCGATCCCCATCGGCATCCGCGTCGGTATCCCCATCGGCATCCGCGTCGGTATCCCCGTCGGTATCCCCGTCGGTATCCCCGTCGGTATCTAACAATCCTTCGGCGACCAGCAGAAGCTCACTTCCCTGCGGCGGCGCGGCGCTGCTCCCCGCGACACGTGCCGTACCGCGTGCGGGATCGACGGCCCCTGCAAGATCGGACTGCGCACACGCCAGGCGAACCAAGTCTTGCACCAAGCGCTCGGCTCGCGCGCCATAGCGAAGCAGAAGCGGCAGCGTGGCCACGACCCCTGCAAGCTCGGTCAGCCCCGCGACATCATCCGCACCGGCGGGACGAATGCGCACAGCCGATGCTCGATCGGCGCACGCTGTCATCGGCTGACCTTGGGGCGGACGTGGATGGCCGTCGGATCCGGTGGGCAGTAGTGTTCACAAAGTCCGCACCCGGTGCACGAATCGGTGATGCGCGGTCGTCCCTGCGCGTCCAGGGCGATGGCGCCTTGCACCGGGCAGAAGCTGACGCAGGCCGAACACGGCGTTCCCTGGTATGGCAAGCAGCGCGCCTTGTCGACGATGGCGCGGCCGATGCGCATCTCGTGCGGGCCGGCCAGTCGACGCAGTGTGCCGCTGGGGCAGACCGTGGTGCAGGACAGCCCACTGCACATGACGCAGGGCGCATCGCGCGGCACGATGAACGGAGTGCCGACGCCCGCGGCATAGCCCCGCGGAATCGCCCGGATCGCGCGACGGGGACAGATATCAATGCAGGCGCCACAGCGAATGCAGGTGTCGGCGATCAGATCTTCGTCGATAGCGCCGGGCGGTCGCAAAGGAAGCTCGTCGGCTTTGGCCGCGGACAACGACTTGCGGAACATGCCAAACAGGTCGCGCCGACTCAGTCGATCACCCATGGGACTCCTGCTGTGGACGCGAAGACGTTCGCTGCGCGTCTTTGGATCTGCGATTCGACGCTCTGCGCGGTTTGCCGATCCCTTTGGCGGTGCGAGGCAGTAGCATGCCGAGGTGCCTATGCCTTTCCGATCTTGTGCTGCGCAGGCAGCGACCCTTCGATCGATATCACAGTCCGACCGCGGGTGGCGCACTGCGATGGCGGCCACCGCCCTGCTGTCGCTGCTTGGGCCCACCGGCTGTGGCAGTCGGGATCCCGGGGACGTGACCGTTCTGTGGCGGCTGGTCGACGGACGATCCTGCGTCGATACCGCGATCATCCGCACCGTGGCTGAAGTCGAAGGCCAGACCCCGCACATGACGTACGAGAGCCGTTGCAACGAACGCGCCGAGCAAAATCGCATCGCGATCCCGCGCGTTCCGACCGGCGGCCGCATCCTTCTGCGTGGCGAGACGCTCAGCCAGACGGCGGTGTACCGCGGCCTGATCGCAGCCCCCAGTCCGGTGCCGCCGTTTCTGGAAGTCGACCTGTACCCAACCGGCGGAAACTAGCGGTATCGGACCCGGCGCCGTACCGCGCGCAAGGAATGTCGCCCACCGTGGACGGCGTCGCTGCACAATGTTGTTATGACATCTGTCCGCGATTCCAGTCCCGGCATTCAAAGCCCCGAAGCGCAGCTGCGGGTAGACCGCACCATGTACATCGCGATGCTGGCCAGCCACGGGATCTATGCGGTCCTGTCCGTCTATCTGGCAGGCGTCGCCAAGCCCCAAGGGGAAAGCAATGCCGCTCTGGCGATCCCGCTGTGCGTGATTGCGCTGACGACGGCCGGGGCCGCGCTGGCGATCGATGCGCTGGCGTTTCGCGACGTGCAGCTGGACCGCTGGATCGACGCAGCCAAGGCAAGCGTCAGCGACCCGAAGCAAGCCGCGCAGCGAGTTCGGCAGCGCGTGTTTTCAACGGGGCTGATTCGCTGGTCGCTGGCCGGCATGACGTCGATGACCGGGCTGATGTGTGTGCTTTTGGGCAGCTTGCCGCTAAACCAAGCGCTGATGCTGGTGGGCGTAGGCGCGCTTGTGCACCTGTACTGCCGACCCAAGCTGGCGCAAGCGCATGGTCACATCGAACAAAAGCTGTCGCCGACTGGCATCGCGTAGACCGCTTGGCTGACTCAGAACGATCCCGGCGCGAAGTGCTTGGCGGCGATCCGATCGCTGTAGGCCACCAGGTGCTTCTTGCTCTGCATATGCGATCGCAGGCGGCCATCGATCGGGGTCGCAAGTACGCTCCACACAAAGGGGAACACCGACGCGTCGATGCTGCGCGGCTCGGTTCCCAGGAAGTACGGACGATCGCCCGCTAGCTCGGCCAGGGCATCGATCAGCCCGACGCCGATCTCTTCCACTTCCGGGATGCTGTGGCGAGCCATGCCCTGGCGGTGCGCGGTCTGCGTCACCTGCTTGCGGATCATGTTCATGACAAACGGCGTGGCGAAGCCGGGGACTCCGGACTTCTTGATCGTCTCGCCAAAGCCAGGGCCGATCACCTTCCAGCCGCGTTCGTCGACCCAGCGCATGACCAGCATCACGAAATAGAAGTGCTCTTCCATCATCGACTTGACGGCGGTGGCCAGCGCGCGATCTGCCGTCGAGATGCCAACGTCCAGGTCTTTGTAGGTCTTGCGCAGGTAGTCGACGATGAAGCTGGAATCGGCGAGGGTCTGCCCGCCATCTTGGATGTACGGCAGCTTGCCCTTGGGCGCCTTGCGCGAGTCCCCGGCAAGCAGCTTGTGTTCGATGCCGGCCATGCGCAGGTACGTCAGCACCTTGACGACAAACGGGCTGGCATCGGGAAGACCAAAGGTTGGGCTGAAGCCGTAGACGTGGATGGGTGGCATGGGGCAAGCGTGCCAAACACCGCGCCGACCGAGCAACCATCTTTTTCGACGGAAATCGGCTGAGTTCGCTGCATTTTTTCGCAAGCCTGCAACTTTTCGCCATGCTGCCGCCATCTACACGGTCAGAACGGCAGCGCGCCAATCGACCGAACGAATGAAGGCCAACCAGACCCCCAGCGACCGACTGTGCCGACTGCTGGAACCTCACCACAGTGCGGTGCGCGCAACGGCGCGGCGACTGTGCCGCAGCCTGGCCGATGGCGACGATCTGCTGCACGAAGCGGTGCTGCAGGCGCTTGGTCACATCGAAACGCTGCGCGATGAGTCGCGCTTTCGCGCGTGGTTCTATGCCGTGCTGATCTCGGTCCATCGTCAGCGCAGTCGACGCGCGCTGTGGCGTCGCTTCGTGCCGTTTTGGAATCCCGATGATACCGATGGAAAACAGCATGCAGAGCAAGCGCTGCATGCCTTTACACCGCCGACCTTGGATGAAGAAGCGCGGACGCGCGCAGCCCGCATCAGCGCGGCCTTGCAGGATCTGCCCGCGGCCCAGCGCGAGGCCATCGTGCTGTTTGAAGTCGACGGCTTTTCGATTGAAGAGATCGCAGACCTGCAGCGATCGACACAGAGCGCAGTGAAGTCTCGGCTGCTGCGGGCCCGACAGCGCTTGCGCGATCACTATCAGGCGCTGTGTTTGGCGGATGAAGCGGACAGCGCGGGTCAGGACGCACCGAAAGACACGAATGCGGGACGCTGGATCCCTCGACGGGACGCCGGTTCCTAAGCATGGACTTCGAAGAGAGTGTTCGCACCATGGCAACACACCCAAGGCCCAAGGGCCGTGAAGCGAAGAGCCCAGCCGACGCAGACCGGCTTTTGGCCGAAGACCTGGCCGCCCTGTCGCGGGTGACGCAGCAGGCGATGCCACCGTGGACTGCGCTGCAGGGATCGATTCAAGACGCGGCTCGCGGCACCCAGACCGCTTCGCGCGCGGGCGCAACCGGATCAGCCGATTCAGCCGATTCAAAAAGATCAGTTAGGCCGAAAGGAGAGACCATGACCCAGAAGGTTCTTGCAGGATGGACACAGCTGCCCCGACGGCGCGCACTGCTGGGTGCAGTCGGATCGGCAGCCATCGCAAGCGCTGTGCTGCTGTGGCCCATCAGCTATCAGCGCACGGTGGGACACACCGTTCAGATCGATGTGCGCGTCGGTGAAAGCGGCAGCAGCGGCGATCCAACGGCGGGCCTTGCACCGCGTCCGCTGGCCAAACAGATCAAGGCTGCACTGCAGGCTGACAGCGTGCGCGTCGAGCTGAAAAATGGCGGAGCCGGCACACAGATCACGTTTGTCGCCCGCGTGCCGCAGCGATCGCGCGCCGAAGTCGACACGCGCACCGCCACGCTGGTCAAAGAGCTGGAACATCAGCTGGCAGAGTCCCCCGCGCACCCACAGCTTGCGGCGCAGATCAGCGAACGGCGCGAGCAGGTCAGCGGTCGCGTATATGCCATGGCATTGGATCGGCTGATCCAGGTGCGCGTCGATACCCACGGCAAGACCGACGCCGAAGTCCAAGCAGAAGTTGAAGGTCAGCTGCGCACCCAGGGAATCTCGTCGCCCACTGTGCACTTCGAACGGCGCGGCGATGAAAAACAGCTGAGCATCGAAGCCGACACCGGCGATCGCAAGTTCCAGGTCCTTCGCAAGAGCCAGGGCGATGGCACGGTGATGGAAGTCACGGTGGGTGACATCGACACGCATCGCGATCCGGGCATGACCGATGACCAGCTGAAAGACAAGATCCTCCGTCAGCTGACGGCCAAGGGGCTTAGCGGCACGGTCACGGTGCACGGCGATCAGGTCGAGATCCGCGCCCACCGCGACGTCCGACCGTAACGAGGCCGCCAGCCCGTCCAGCGTTTCCGTCAGCTGGGAAGCTCTCCTTCCGACTGCGCAGGCGGGCGGATGCGGCGGATGCAGCGGATGCGATCGGCCGCATCGACCAACACCACATCGGGAGAGCCAGCCCCCGGGTCTGGGCCGTATCAATCGCAGCGTCGATCGCGTCTGTGAAGTTTGATACACTTTGGCACTACCATGCAGACCCTCTTGCGCGATGCGCCTCTCTCTGGATCCTCCCCCCGCGTAACAGCCCGCCCGGCCTGGTATCTGCCGCAGGCTGCGTCCTGTGCCAGAGCACTGCTGCTGGTCCTTGCGACCGTGGTGACGGCCTGCAGTGGCGGCACATCGACTGGCGGTAGCTGCCGCACCGTCCTGAACTGCAAAGACGATGCGACTCCCATCTGCGATGCGACCTCGCTTGCGTGTCGCAGCTGTCAAATGGGCGTCGATGACGTCGCCTGTCGCAACCGCAGCGCGGCGACGCCGATCTGCGGCCCGGCCGGTCGCTGCGTTGGCTGCATGGCCAACAGCGACTGCACCGACCTGCGGGCTCCGGTCTGTGGCGCCAACAAGTCGTGCGGTCCATGCCAGCGATCCAGCGACTGCGTCAGCGGAATCTGCAGCGCGGATGGCAGCTGTGCACCGACCGGCGATGTCTTGTATGTCAACAACAAGGCGGCGTGCTCGGCGACTCCGCGCGGCAGCAAAGACGATCCGTTCTGCGCGATCAAAGACGCCGTGGATGCCGCCAACGCGATGAACAAGAGCTTCATCAGCGTCGAAGCCACCGGAACGGCGTACGCCCCGTTGACGATCACCAGCACCGGCAGCAACGGCCTTCGCATCGTCGGATCGGCAGGTGGCACGGGAATGGGCGTGCCGGTCCGCAGCACCGGAACGGAAGCCGCGCTGCGCGTCGAAGCAACGGGAAGCTCGACGCTAAAGGTGACGATCAGCGGACTGGATCTGGAATCGGTGTCGGGCAACGCGGTCGAGTGCATTGGCAACGCCACGCTGTCAGTTGAAGGCAGCCGCCTGCACAACAGCATCGAGGGCATCTTGGTCGCTGGCTGCAAGCTGACGCTGGACGGGGCACGCGTTTACTTGAACCGCCGAAACGGCATCAGCCTGTCCAACGTCGCGGACTACAACATCCAGAACTCGATGATCTGGCGCAACGATGTGTCGGGTATCGCTTTGGCCAACAGCACCGGCGTGCTGCGCTTCTTGACGATCTACTCGAACGGCACGGCGTCCGGTGATCGCTCGCCCGGCATCGACTGCGGAGCGGGCAACAACCTCGTCGAGCACAGCCTGGTGTTCAGCAATATCTCGGGCCTTTCGCCCGAGCTGATCAACTTGCAGATGGTGGGGTGCATGACCAGCGGCGTGCTGACCAACGACAGCCGCAATGGGACGTACCGGCAGATGGTGCCGGACTTCATCAGCGCGTCCGGATCAGATGCCAGCCGCTTCGATCTGCGCCTGAAGTCTGACAGCGCAAGCAACGGCGACTGCTGCATCGACAAGGTGCCGCAGGGCACCTTCACCAACCACGATGTCGACGGCAACAAGCGCCCGCAAGGGGCTGGCTACGACATCGGCGCGCACGAAGCTCGCTAGCTTTTCTTCGCGTCTTTGTCCTTCTTGCTGTCGCTCTTCCCCGCGGAATCGGCAGACTTTTCGCCCTTTTCTCCCTTGCAAGCAAACGACAGCACGGGGCTGCCAAGCAGCAGCACACCCATCATCATCATGGCGACCGGGGTCTTCATGGGACGTTCTCCTTTTTCGAGGGTACGGACCGCTGCATCGTGCAGCGCAACCAATACAGGGAACGCGGGCCTGCTATTCCCCGCTTTGTGCCGCGGCGCCCTATACTCGGTGCATGGCTGATTCCCCCAGCGACAGGCGAGATCCTCCGCCAGATCGCCCATTTCCAGACAGCCTGTGCCATCGCTGCGCAGCTCCGCCCAGGCTGGTGACATCGGCGCGTGGCAGCGTCTTTATTCTGTGTCCGCTGTGGCCCAGCAAGTACCCGCCGCAACCCGTGCGCAGCTGTCCGCTGTTTCGCCCCGCGGATCCATCCAAGTTGAAGTAGCCTGGGGCGCGCACGCCATCCCGGCGACTCGAGCCGCGCTGCGGATCACGGACCAATGGCGATGCCAGAAAAGGAAACAAGGGTCGATGCGCATCGCGCACATTTCGGATCTGCACGCGTTTGAGCTAAAGGACACGTCGCTGTGGCAGTTTGTCGGCAAGCGCAGCCTGGGCCTGCTAAACATGTGGCGCAAGCGAGCAGCCGGCCATCCGCTGCGCATCTTGGATGCGCTGTTCCGCGATCTGAACCGCGTCCCCGTCGATCACATCGTGGCGACCGGCGACCTAAGCAACCTGTCGCTGCCCAGCGAGCTAGCGCGAGCCCGCAGCGCCTTCGATTCGTTGCGCCTGGGGCCCACCCAGATCTCGGTCATTCCCGGCAACCACGACGTGTATGTCTGGGAAGCGTACCTGCGCCAGACGTTCGAGCAGTTCTTTGCCCCGTACTGCGCGGGCGATGCGCCGACCGATCCGCGAGAGCGCTTTCCGTACGTGCGCGTTCGTGGGCCAGTCGCGATCATTGGCTGTTCGACCGCGCTGCCGTCGCCGCCGCCCTTGGCCGATGGCTGGCTGGGTCGACGACAGCTGACCGCACTGCGCAAGGCATTATCCGAAAACGCCGACCGCTTTCGCATCCTGCTGATTCATCACCCGCCGCTGCCGCAGAGCTTGGACATCTTGCGGGCTCTGCGCGATCGCCGCGCCTTGCAGCAACTGCTGCGCGAAGTGGGCTGCGAGCTTGTCCTGCACGGTCACGAGCACCGCGACGTGCGCAGCACGCTTTTGGGACCACGCGGTGACATCCCAGTCATCGGCGTCGGCTCTGGCACGTACAGCGATCCGCGACCCGATCGCGTCGCGCGCTACAACATCTACACGATCGTCGAAAAAGGCGATGCGTGCTTCGATCTGCAGGTCGAACAGCGCGTGTATTCGGCAGCCGAAGACGCGTTCTGCTAGCCAGCCTGCGCAGCGATCAAGGGAACCTTTTCGGGCTCGCTATCGTGAATCCGCGTCGAGCGGAACGTCGATCGATTCGCCACACAGAGTCCCGGAAAAGAGATACGGCATCGGGCTTGAGTCGAGGCTCTTGCCGTCGGACCCCGGGCACCACGGACCGCTGTTCGCGCGCGAGCTACACAGCACACCTTGGATTTCGGGCGGCAGCGGCAAAAGCTGGGCGCGATAGCTGGGCGGTGTTGCTTCATCGACAAACGTCGGCACCACCTGCTGCAGACGCGTGATCAGCGCTGCGTCGCTGCAGTCCGTGCAATCGAACACCGTGGCTTGGTTCGGTTCACCGGCCTGCGCAAGCCGCAGCGTGATGGCACGCGATGTCGACTTCTTGCTGCTGCCACCCACTTCGACCTGCAGGGCCCAGCGAGCTTGGCCGCGCAACAGCGCCGCTTGGCCGCCCTGCGGCAGTCCCGTTGTGCGATCGCCATCGACGATGTGCAGATCGCGTCCCGTCATCCCCAAGCTGTGTCGCAGTCCATCGATCACCTGCGTGCGCAGCTTGCGATCGACGGGCGTCTTGTCATCGCCGACGCGCGCACTGAACAGCATCCGATCGCCATGCGAAGGAGAGCTGATGGGAACCGACGGATCGCCGCCACCTATGGACGCCGGTCGGTCCATCACGGCGGAGTCAAAGCAGAAGCTTGGCACGCGCGAATCGCTGGTGTCGCCTTCACCGCCTTCTTCTGTGAAGTACGCCATCTGCGTCGACAACGTGCGCGACACCTCGCAGGCGCGGCAGAAGTGATCGCGGAAGCTCAGCTTGTGCTTGGCCAGATCGACGCGCCACATGCGCATCAGCGTGATCGGCGCATCGCGTCCCATCGACCGTTCCTCGACGTGCGCACCGACCAGAATTCCCTCTTTGATCTCGCAGGATCGCGCGAATTCTTGCGCGGCCAGGGCGGGCTTGGCGTTTTCCAGCGCTGGCACCGGCCACACGCGAAACGTGGGGCTGCCCAGCTGGCCCAAGCGCTTTTCCACGACGGACGACAGCAAGGGATCGCGCTTGCAGTCGCGACGAATGCCCCAGAAATAAACCGGCGGCCCATGGGTTGACGGAGCCATCTGCGCAGGCGGGCAGGCCGCCTGGCCGACGGACAAAAGCACGAGCGCAAGCGTGTGGCGAATGCGACGCACGTCAGTCCCTCTTCGCCTGCTTGCGTCCCAGCATCGGCGCGGCACTGGCCGCTTCGCCTTCCAGCGCCGGCGTCCCTGGGTTTCGCTTGCGCGGTGCTTGCCGCATCAGGTCCGAGATGGCACTCACCAGCTCGCTCCGTCGATTCGAAATGCTGCCGACCATGGCGTAACGCACGACGAATTCTGCGTCGATAAGCAGGGTCATCGGCAGGTGCAGTTCGCCGCCCAAAAGCGCTGGACGCAGCGACTCGACCAGTGCGGCCCCAGCATCCAGATAGATCGGAAAGGGCGAAATCGGCGGCTGCCCCGCGACGGTGGGCTTGCGAATCTCAAGGCTCTGCGGGCCCAGCGTCTTTTTTACCTCGGCCCCGCTGACCGTCTCGCTGACAAACAGGAAACGCACGTCGCCGCTGTAGCTGGCTTCGATACGGCGACCGGCCTCGCGCAGCCAGCCCATGTCCGCGGCCTGCGAAGTCGAAAAGATGTGCACGACCAGCACGCGCGTGGCGGGCGGATCGCTCATCAGCGTGGTCAGCCAGTTGTCGCTGCGCTGATCGAGGACGCGCAGGTTCGATGACAGGTGCATCGGCGACACCGCTTGATTGAGCAAGCGTCCCTCATCGCGACGCAGAAGCTGTGCGCGATCGGGATCGCCAGGCGCAGCGCTAAGCGGCCCAGTCAGCCCGGCCAGCCCGACGATCAGCGACGAAACGAACAGAAGAATGCGGGGGCTCATAAGGTACGCCCATCATATCCCACGGCTCGCGCGCTGTGCCTGCATCCTGGGCCACACACCGCGCTTTGACTGAGCAGGCCAGCTGGATACAATGCGCCAGTCATGAACAAAGTATTTTCCGACGCCGATGCCGCGCTGTTCGACGTGAACGAAGGCGCGGTCATCCTCTGTGGCGGCTTTGGCCTGTGCGGCAACGCCGAAAACTGCATCGATGCCTTGCTGCGGCGCGGGGTGCGCAACCTGACCCTGGTGTCGAACAACTGCGGTGTCGACGGCAAAGGGCTGGGCAAGCTGCTGTCGGCGGGGCTCGTGCGCAAGATGATCTCGTCGTACGTTGGCGAGAACAAGACGTTCGAACGCCTGTACCTGGACGGCAAGCTAGAGGTCGAGCTTTGCCCGCAAGGCACGCTGGCCGAACGCCTGCGAGCGGCGGGCGCCGGCATCCCGGCCTTCTACACGCCGACCGGCTATGGCACACAGCGCGCCGAAGGACGCGAGACGCGGACCTTCCACGATCGTCTGGGCAAAGAGCGCAACTACATCCTAGAGACGGCGCTGTCCGGTGACTTCTCGATCGTCAAGGCTTGGAAGGGCGACCGCTTCGGCAACTTGGTCTATCGCAAGACTGCGCGCAACTTCAACCCGGTCATGGCCACGGCCGGTCGCATCACCATCGCGGAAGTGGAACAGCTCGTCGAGCCGGGTCAGCTGGATCCGGATCACGTGCACACGCCCGGAGTCTTCGTGCAGCGCATCTTCGTCGGCAAGAACTACGAAAAGCCGATCGAGCAGCGCACGGTACGACCTCGATCTCAAGCTGCATCGTAGGCCCAAACCCCGCTTCAGTTCCGCACGAGGAATCGCAATGGCACTTTCGAACGATCAGATGGCGATGATGGCGCGCCGCGTGGCTTCTGAGCTACGCGACGGCTTTTACGTGAACCTTGGCATTGGCCTGCCGACGCTGGTCGCCAACTACATCCCGCCGGGCGTCGACGTCGTCCTGCAGTCGGAAAACGGCATGCTGGGCACCGGGCCGTTTCCCTTTGAAGGCGAAGAAGATGCAGACCTGATCAACGCCGGCAAGCAGACGGTCACCGAACTACCCGGCGCTTCGTATTTTTCGTCGGCAGATTCCTTCGGCATGATCCGCGGCGGGCACATCGACATGTGCATCTTGGGCGCCCTGCAGGTGTCCGAAGGCGGTGACCTGGCCAACTGGACCATCCCCGGCAAGATGGTCAAAGGCATGGGCGGCGCGATGGATCTGGTGGCCGGTGCGCGTCGCGTGCTGATCATGATGGAGCACGTGGCGCGCAAGAAGGGCGACCCGGACAGTGTCTTCGAGCGCAAGATTCTCAAGACCTGCAGCTTGCCGCTGACGGCTCCGCGCTGCGTCAACCGCATCGTGACCGAGCTTGCCGTGATGGATGTGCTGCCCGACGGCCTGCACCTGCGCGAGCTAGCTCCCGGTGTCACCGTCGAACAAGTGCAAGCGCAGACCGAGCCGAAGCTGATCCTGCCAGTCGGCCCAGAAGCCAGCATCCCGCGCATGGCCGCATAGCGACCCCAGCGCGCGCTGACCAGGGCACAAGGGGATGCTCTGCCCTTTCCATCGCTGAGGGGGACGGGAAGACAGCAGTTGGACGATGTAGATGAAGGGCTTGGCGGCGGACCGCAGGCAGGCGGTCACGTGCAGAGAGGGGCAGGCGGACTAGGTATTGGGGGCGCGGGTGCGCTTGGTCTTGGGCTGACCCATCTCGCTGGAACCCGGCGGCGAGTAGTCGACCCAGCGATAGCTTGGCTCGGGCCGAACGTCGACGTGGATGAAGCCAGCATGCGGGTAGATGCCGATGCCCATGCCGCCGGTGTCCAGACCTTCGACGAAGTTGCGCAGGACGCCGTCGGCCAGACCAGGAATGGTGATATCAGCGGCGCTGCCCACGTAGTGATAACTGGTCGTGCGACGCTGATTCCGGAAACCCGAGATCAGAGCAATCGGCTTCTTGAAGCGGTCGTAGATGTGCGACAGCACTTCAAAGACATGCGGATCGATCGACTTCTCGGTCTCGGTCCGACGGCAACGCCACAGGTGATTCAGACGATCCAGCGCTTCGTCGTTGTACGTCCCGTCGGCGTTGTACAGATCGAAGGTGAAGTGTTCGCTGGGCTCATTGAGAGAATAGATCTCAATCTTCCCAGACGGTCGCTTGAGCGGCTGCACGCGTAGCTTCGACTCAGGCACGGCCCAGCCGATGAAGACTTGGCGGGGCGCTGACTTCTTTGCTGCCTTGCCGGATTTGCTCGAACCGCCTGCGGTCGAACGTGCGGGCTCAGCGCTTGCCACCGATAAGCTGGTGCAGAGCACGGCTCCGATCACCAGTGCGGTTAGTCTGCTGTGCGGTTTCACGATCCTCTAGCCTCCTACTGCTACTAGATGCCCTGCGCCGCAACGCTGGGACCTCGATGATGGGGCACATACCGTCGAGAAACTACTCGAAGTCTGGGCCGCTCGTTTTCAGGCTAAGCCACGCTATCCAAGCTAGGAATCAAAGAACAGCCGTTAAGGCAACTCTCACCGTACTCGGGTGCCGCGACATGGGTCAAGAAGAAATCAGGGGGTGTCTGCTTTTATTCCGCGAACGACTCCGGGCACCTACTCGTCTGGAGGCAGTGCGGGTAGGGCCCTTTCGGATGGAGCCGCCGTCGAAAGCGGAAGGTGCTCAAGCTCGATGCTCAAGCGCTGCGCGAATTCGAAGATGCGCTCGTCGCGATAGAACTCGCCGTACACGATGCGGCGCAGGCCGGCGTTGGCGATCGACTTGAAGCAGGACCAGCAGGGCGACGCCGTCACATAGACCGTGCCGCCGTTGATCGCGACGCCGTTTTTCGCGGCATGGATGATCGCGTTCTGTTCGGCATGAATGGTCGCGACACAGTGGCCGCCTTCCATCATGTGACCGATGTCATCGCAGTGCGGAAGCCCGCGCAGCGAGCCGTTGTAGCCCGTCGACAAGATGGTCCGGTCGCGAACAATGACCGAGCCGACGTTCTTGCGGCTGCAGGTCGATCGCGATGCGACCACCTGCGCAATATCCATGAAATAGCGATCCCAAGAGACGCGCTGCATGACCTAGGGCGAGCAGAGAGCGGAGAGATTTCTAGGAACGTTGGCGAGGGACGCCTGCTTATTCTGCGTCGGCTCCGCCTTGTGGTACAGCCTGCATGGCAGCCGCCGGAGCAGGGGCAGCAGCAGCAGCAGGAGCCGCGCCAGCCGACGGAGGCTTCACAATGACGGTCGGCCCCGGAGCCGGTCCCGGAGCGGGGGTCGGCGTCGGTCCCAGCGGGCGCTTGGCCTGGCTCGACTTGGGCCCGATGATCATCAGCATGCGCCGGCCTTCCATCATCGGCGCCTGCTCGACCTGCGCGACGTCGTTTAGAGCCTCGACGACACGCTTCAACACCTGCTGACCCACCTCGGGGTGGACGATCTCGCGACCGCGGAACTGGATGACCAGCTTGGCCTTGTTTCCGTCCTGCAAGAACTCGCGGATGTGCTTCACCTTAAAGTCGAAGTCGTGCTCGTCCGTCTTGGGACGGAACTTCATCTCTTTGACTTCGATCACCGTCCGCTTGGCCCGCTCCTCTCGTTCCTTCTTCGCCATTTCGTACTTGAAACGGCCGTAGTCCATGATCTTGCAGACGGGCGGTACGGCTTTCGGCGAAATCTCGACGAGATCCAGGCCTTCCTCTCGGGCCATACGCAGGGCATCGGGCGTTTCCAAAATGCCGACCTGCGTGCCATCGGGACCGATGACGCGGACGCGAGGAATGCGAATGCGGTGGTTGACTCGATACTGCTCTGCAGGGGCTGGGCGGCTGTTGTCGGATCGAATGGGACTTTCTCCTGTGACCGGTTGGCGACTTTAATGAATAAGTCTGCTTTTCATACCGCGGTCGGGTCGCCGGTGCAATACCCTTATCGGATGTCCCCCAAGGCCCTCAGGGAATCGTCCAGGCCAAGTGGCGAAGCCAAGGGGTCAAGATCAGCAGGTGGGCCTTTCGCTCCCGCGGTGCCTCGCCGCCGGTCCGTTGACGTGCTGACAGGTCCGCGGCGACGCAGGCGAGGTCCTTCAAGCCCGCCGCTTCGTCTGTGGCATGTCGCAGTCTGGATCGTTCTAGCGGTGACGTGTGCGGTGCTAGGTGCGACGCTGGGCACCCGCGCTGGCCTGGGCCAAGACCCGACGGTCCCCACACCGCAGACGGCGCCGCCAGCCGCAAATCGCAGCCGAGCCCGTGCCGCTCCGACGCTGGACCGCGCGGCTCGCCCCGCTGCTCTGCCTGCCCCAAGCAGCACCGGTGGCATGCCCCCATCGCCCGCCGCCCCTTCGGGGTCCGTCGATTCTCCGTCGACCGCCGCCCCCAGCACGACTCTGGGCCCAGGCATTCTTCCGTCGAGCAATGGCCCGCAGCCTTCCGGACCGCGGTCGCCAGCAGCCCAGGTCCTGTCTGACATCGCCTTTGTCGCCGAGAATCACGGTCCGCAAGTGCGCGCTTGCTACGACCGAGCCTTCCGCCACGACCCAAGCCCGCCGAGCGGACGAGTCGAGCTTTCCTTCACCTTGGTCGATGCTGGCGACGTGGGCCGCGCCGTCGACATCCGGCCCGAGCTAAACCTGCTGGGCAATGCGGTCGTGGCCAACTGCCTGATCGAACTGGTCGGAGAATGGCGCTTCCCGCGCCCCCCAGGCGGACAACCGCAGAGCGTTCGCTATCCGTTTCTGTTCTCTGCCGCAGTTCCCTGAATCGCAGAGCGCAGGTCGCAGAGCAGAGATCGCAGCGCACAGAACGCTGAACGCAACTCGCAGAACGTGCGGCCGATCGCGGATCACCGATCGCAGCACGAGGCACCACCGACCCCGCGCAGGAAACGCTGCGGCACAGAGGCCACATGTCGATCGCGAGCGACGACAACGCGCTATGATGACGCCACATAGGAGTCTTCGCCGATGAGCGTCTCTAGCAGCCCCACCGATCGTGCATCTACAGAAGCAGCGCCTGCCCAGGACGACGTTTTGATCGTGGGCGCGGGCCTGGCGGGGTTGCATGCCGCACGCACGCTGGCTGGACAGGGCCATCGCGTTCGCGTGCTGGAAGCGCGGGACCGGGTCGGCGGCCGAACGCTGAGCCACCGCATGGAAAGCGGCGACGTCGTCGAGCTTGGCGCGCAGTGGCTGGGTCCAGGCCAAGACCGCCTGATCGGCTTGGTGCGAGAGCTTGGCCTTGCCACGTTGCCTCAGCCCTATCAAGGCAAGAAGGTCTTGGCCTTGGGCGATCGAGTGTCGACGTATGACGGCGACATCCCATCGCTGCCGCTTCTGGGTTTGTTGGATCTGCACCGCACGCTGTCGCGCGTCGACGCCATGGCCAAGCAGGTGCCCAAAACGCATCCCGCCGACGCCCCCGAAGCGCTGACCTGGGATGGCATGACCGTCGAGTCGTGGAAGCAAGCCCACGTTCACACCGCCGGGGCACGCGCCCTGTTCGATATTGCCGTCGCAGCCATCTTCGCCGCCGAGCCAGCCGAGCTATCGCTTTTGTACTTCCTGCACTACATCCACGCCGGCAA
>JAYRFD010000790.1:0-1531 GCA_041908565.1 Polyangia bacterium
CCGCGTCGCCCGTTGGCGTCGATGTCGGTGGGGAACAGGTGGTGCATGTCGCTCTTGGCGGCGCCGGTGGCACCCAGGCTCTGCGGCCAGGTGTGTTCGGTGTTGAAGTTATTGGTGCTGGCGCTGGCGCGGTCCTTGACCTGCTTCGCTTTGCGACCGGTATAGATGCACTCGACGGTGTAGTTATTCGCCGGGTCGCTGTTCAGAAGGAACATGGCATCGCGCCCGCTGTCGTAGCCCAGCACGGTGTGCCCTTTGATGCAGCCGTACAGTGCGTTGATCAGGTCCTGCCCCAGCTTGCCGAACGCTGCTGGACAGTCGGCGGGTATGCTGGCGTCGGGTGGATCGCTGGCGTCCATCGGCGGGGTAGCCATGTCGGCTGGCGACATCGCCATGTCCACGATGGGAACTTCGCTGCTTAAGTCTGCTTCGTCGATCGGCGTATCGTCGACGGAACGACACGCCGAAAGCGGCAGCAACAGAGCGAGCGAAACAACGGACAAACGCAAGGAAAGCCAGGAAGCACGCATGCGCGCATCGTAGCCATCCAGGCGTTTTCGCCAAGCCCGAGGTGATGCCGCCCAATCTTCGCCGTTCATGCGATGCAGCGACCGACGGCCCCCGTCGTCCATCGTCGATTGGGCAAACGGCCCCGCCCGCCGTGCAGACGATGCAGGCCGGGCTTTCCCGACTTTGGAACGCCTATCCCTTGGCGGTGGACTTGCGTACGCTGATGCGGGTGGCGAACGACACGTTGATCCAGTCGGGAGAGCTTACGACCCGAGTGCCCTTGCCCGGAGCCGGGTCGAGCACCGTCGCATCGATCAGCGTCATGCCGCCCAGCAGATCGCCCGTGTACGTCATGCTGGTCAGCAGCACCGGATGTCCCAAGCTGCCGATCAAGATGGGCTGGTTTTCCGACAGAAGCTCCGCCGCTTCTGCCGCGCGCACCTGCAGCTTTTCGACGGTGAACTGCACCGGCTTGCCCTTGGCATCGTGCACCGGCTTGGTGTTCACGCTCAGATCTTCCCAGGGCGCTTTGGGCAGCTTGCTGTCGTAAAGCTCTTTGACGATATTGACCGGCGGCACATCGAAGCCCTGGAACTTGCCGGCCATCTGCAGGCAGGCCAGCCAGCACTGCCCAGCGTCGGCACTGCGTGCCTTGAAAAACTCGACTTTGCCCAGCAAACGCACGGTGCAGACGTTTTGTTTGCGCTTCTTGTCCGGGCCGCAGAACGTCTTGCGGCTGGCCTCTGCCGTTGGTTCTGCTACGCCCCACGGAAGCAGCGCGGTCCCTGCCGCCCCCCGCAGCGCATGCCCCAGGAATACTCTTCTGATCATTGTGCTGAGTATCTCTGATTTTGCGCGCAGAGCGAAGGGCTGTCTGCGATAGGCTCGTTGCCGGGTCAAGGCGCGTCGGTCGCTGAGTCTGCGTTGGGCGAATGGGGTGACGATGTGGGGAAGGCGGCGGCGCTTTTTCGTCCGCCTGAAGCCCCTGCAAGTGAAAGGATCCCACCGTCGACCATGCCAC
>JAYRFD010000791.1:0-9595 GCA_041908565.1 Polyangia bacterium
CGGCTTGCGACGATTGAAAGGACGGGCTCAGAACCCATCATCGACATAGTCGGGATGTTGTCGAATGTACAGGCGGGCCTGTGCTGCATTCAGCCCTGCGTTCATCAGGGCCTCCATCGCCACCTGCCCCAGCATGGTATAGGGCGCATACGCCTGGGCAAAGTGTGTATTTGGATGCACTGTCATATAGGCCAATGATTCTTCGATTTCTTGCACGATCGTTGGCAGCGCGCGTTCAAAGGACCGCGTCAGCTCTGTGTTGTTGTTCTGGCTGAGCTTATCCGCCAAATAGGCATCGGCCTGAAACTTCTTCAACACGCGCTGGCGGTGGTGCTGCACGACGCGCCGCGGGTTGTCGTCGATCAGGATCACGCGCTGCAGCGACTCATCGAAGATTCGCAGATCTTTGGACGGCGTCACGATGGGATCGCCATCAGTTTTTTCCTGCAGCACCATGTGGCCCTTCGACAGAAATCCGTCGACCAGATCGCGGATGTTCTTGTCGCCGGCAAACCAGCGGCTGGCCGCGCTTTCGGCCACGTCGTCGGATCGAGCGGTGAACAGCATGACCAGCCCGCCCAGCTGATGGATGCGTTCGATGGCGCTCTGCCAGCCCGGACGCAGCTTGATATAGGCCTCTTCGCCGCGATTGTTGAAGGAAAAATCCCGCCACATAGGGCCCTTGCTGGCGGTCTTATAAAATGCTTGATAAAGCGTCTCATCCAGGTCAAATACGACAATAAATCGGGCTTTTTTCAGCGCTTCCAGGTTTACACGACTTAGCGTATGTCCTGCTTTTGTCTCGGCAATCGCCTGTTCGAACGCCTGCGGACCAGGAATCCCGGTAGATGTTAAGTGACGGTAATAATTCTGGCATTCTGCTGCCTGAAACCTTGATAGTCCATATTCTTGCATAATCTTTTTTATGCGAAAAAATCGAACATCGGTTTTCAAGTCGCTATTCGCATACCGATCGGCCCAGTCGGGCAAGGCGGGGATGGTCACGGCAGAAAGCGGAGACAGGGCAGCCTGGGCCGGCTGAACGACGGGCGGGGGCTGGCCAAGCGACGGAGCGCAGGCAATCAGCGCGGGCAGAAACAGGCACAACAGAGACCGATGGCACGCGGCGGAGGCGCGAGAAACCGACTTCACAGTCGTCGACGTCATGGGCCCATCTTAACTGGGTGCCGAGCCGACCGTGCCCTTGCGGCGGCCGCTCGTTGCAATCGCGCGGGCGGGGCCTCCGCTTGCCGTGACACTTCTGTCGAGCCGAGGACCTCTCGAAGAGAGGTCACGGGCGGCCCCACGGCTGCAAACGAAATGGGGCGTCTGATTGTGAAGGCGGCTTAGCTTGGCCGCTTGGGTGCGGACGAAAGCAGTGCCTGGTGTCCCCGACCGCGCGCCAAGGTTCGCGGCGTGTGTTCGCCGGCCGCGACGCGATCGGGATCAGCACCGTGGGCCAGCAGGCGGTTGATGATGTCGGCCTGTCCCATTTCCGCGGCGCGGTGCAGCGCTGAAAAACCACGCGCATCGACGTCATCGGCGTGCGCGTGCAGCGCCAAAAGAGCGTTTACCAGCGCCGGCTGGCGGTTCTGCGTGGCGGCCATCAGCGGTGTCGTGCCGTCGTCGGCCGCAAGGTTTACATCCGCCCCTCGATCAACCAGCAGATCCAGCAGCGGGCCGGGTTCCACGACGTACTGCAGCGGGCTGGCGCCAAAGGGATCTGGCTGATTCACGGGCACACCGGATGCCAGTGCGGCCTGTGCAGCGGCCAGATCGTTGTGCAGCGCGGCCAGGTGCAGCGCGCTCATCGTGCGCAGCGGCCGCGTCGGAATGTCGCGCGGCGGAGCATGCACATAGGCATAGGACGCATGACGACCGAAGCCCGACATGCACTGCATCGCAAGCTGTTCCGGGCTGAGCTGGTCGCTGTGCAAAAGCGGCGCAGGCCACGGCAGGCGCAGCGCGTGCGTGCGCAGCAAAAAATCGAGCGCCTGCAGCGTGTATTCAACGGGCTCGTCGGCATTCCAAATCGCGCCGCGAACCTGGCACACATCGACGAAGCCGTCCTGCAGCTGAAGCGTCGCGCGCAGGAAGACCCTGCGCTGCCAGCCGCGCACGACGATCAGGGCGCCGCCTGCAACGAACAGCGCCCACTTGTCTTCCATCTCACGCGGGATGAACAGCGCGCCGTCCGCGATCTTCGATGGTGCGCGGAAGCGCAGGCTGCCTGCGACAGCGCGATCGACGGAGGGTTCTTCGCTGGCGAAGCTCTTTCCAGTCTCGCCACCGTACGACACGGCGTTGGATGCCATCTGCGGATCAGACGACATCGACAGGCTGCCCAGCGTCATCGGGCGCACGTCCAATACGCGCACCTGCCAGGGATTGTCAGCAGCCTCGATCCAGCGGGGGGATTGCTTGGACAGATCCGGGCGAGGAGGCTGCAGACCCACACCGGTCGCGCGCGCCCCCGGGTCCCCAGCCGCCGCAGCGGGCGTCGCAGACGCGTCCCCGCGACCGAGCCATTTTCTTAGCTTGTTCCACATCGGTGCGTCTCTTTGTCTTCCGGTACGTGTGGCTTTCCTTGCGGCATTTCGTCGGGCTTGGTGCGGGGCTTTGTGTCGGGCTTTGCGCGGGGCCGGCGACGGCTCTTACCGTCGAGGAATGCTGCCACTGGCGGGGCTTGGGCTCAGCCGGGAATCGGTCAGCACCTGCGCAACAATGGCTTCGTACGGTCGCAGCAAGTAATGACGACCGTGCACTTCGCCGGGCTGGGCATCGGTCGAAAACAGCACGTTGGGACGCTCGCCGGGGATGTTGGTGGGCTGTTCCTGATCCGAAAAGTTGCACAGCACATCGAACCAGCGATCGCCGTCGGCCCGACGATAACCAAGGACCGGCGCCGGCAGCTTGCCTTCGCTGTGCAGCTTGAGCGATCCGCTGCTCAACGCAGGCTCGGCCGCGCGCAGGCGCAGGATGCGGCGATAGCAGTGCAAAAGCGATTCAGGATCGGCCAGGGCCGCCTGCACATTGACCTGCTTGTACTGCGGATGCAGCGGCAGCCAGGGCTTGGCCGCTGGCGACGAGAAGCCGGCGTTTTCTGCATCGGACCACTGCATCGGCGTTCGCGCTTCGTCGCGATTCAGCAGCACGCCACGCTTGCGCAGCCAGCGCGCCATGCGGGCCGGCACAAAGCGATAAAGCTGCGCGATGGGATCGATCGCCGTGCGCTGATCCAGATCCAAGTTGGCCATGCTCAGCTCTTCGCCGTAGTAGATAAACGGCAGGCCGCGCGTCGTGAACTGAATCGTGGTCAGCAGCTTTTCTTGGCCCGGGTGGTGGCCCAGGCGCTCTCCACGTCGAGGACGATCGTGATTGCC
Organism: Polyangia bacterium; assembly: GCA_041908565.1. Lineage (GTDB taxonomy): Bacteria > Myxococcota_A > Polyangia > Palsa-1104 > JAEUJZ01 > JAEUJZ01. The sequence continues at coordinate 3,384 of JAYRFD010000791.1, forward strand.
AAACACATAGGTCGGCACCAGCGGCGGCGGAAACTCGCGCTCGAATTCACTGATCAGCCCGCGAAACGCAGGTGCGGTTAGCTCGGTGCGCAGCGACTTGAACAGAAAGACGGTGTGCAGGCCGTCCCCCTCTTCGCAGTAGCGACGCAAAAGGCTTGGCGGACCAAAGACCTCGCCGACCAAGAAGCGCGGCGGGTCGCGAAACTCGTCGACCACCCGACGAAGCTGACGGGCGAAGACCAGCGTCTCGGGATGATGCAGCGTGTGCTGGAAGGACTGCAGGAAGCCATCGGGGTTGTCTTCACTGGGCAGAAGGCGGCTCGACAGCGGATTGTCGCGAAACTCGCCGTCTTTGAAGAGGGCGTGAAACACATCTAAGCGCAGACCATCGAAGCCCTGGGCCAGCCAGTGCCGCACCATGTCCAGCATGGCGTCGACGACGGCGGGGTTGCGATAGTTCAGATCGGGCTGAAAGGGCAGGAAGCTGGCGAAGTACCACTCCTCGGTCGTGGGGTCGTAGTGCCAGCCACGCTGACCCACCAAGGAACGCCAGTTGTTCGGCGGCGCTGCCCCCTTGGGCTTGCGCCCGGGTCGCCAGATGTAGAAGTCGCGCCGGGGATTTTGACGGCTGGATTTCGATTCCAAGAACCACGGGTGCTGATCCGATGTGTGGTTCAGCACCATGTCCAAGATCACGCGCATTCCCCGTCGGTGTGCTTCGTGAAGCAGGCGGCCTAGATCCTCGCGCGTGCCGTATTCAGGCGCGACCTGAAAGTAGTCCGAGATGTCGTAGCCAACGTCGCGCTGCGGGCTTTGGAAAAACGGGCACAGCCACAGGGTCTCGACCCCTAAGTCGCGCAGGTAGTCGAGCTTTTCGACGATGCCGGGCAGATCGCCGATGCCGTCTCCGTTCGTGTCGAAAAAGGACCGTGGATAGATCTGGTAGACCGTTGTGCGCTGCCACCAGGGTGGCGCGTTGAGCCATGGCTTCATCGGTGCTTCACCATACTCCCCATCGGTGGGCTTGGTCTATGGCGCCCTCGTTCCGCAATAACTCGCGGACATGCGCAGCGGGCGGCACTGCCGGCACTGACGTGATGTCGCTGGCGACCGCGCAGTGCACACGCGAGATGGCAGGATGGACGACGCGAGCGAAATCGAAGCGGGGACGCGAGCGGCAACGTGATCAGATCGACGCCCGGGGATGCGATCCAGCGATCAGAAGTGCGCCAACACGACGATGCGGTCACTGTCGAGAAAGGTGATGGGGTCTGGCTTGCGCGGGTTGATGAAGACGCCCTGCAGATGGGAATCATGGTCGCCTTCAATCCGCCGATAGCCGATGGCCACATGACCGCGTTTTCGCGCGGCCGCAACGACGGTGTAGAAATTCACGGGCACACCGGTGCGAACGTATTCGCAGACGGGGCGCAGATACACCTCGGATCGCTGGGCATTGAACAGATCGTCCAGCAGCAGATCGGGGGCTTCCGCCATCTGCGCCAGAAGCTGGCTGACCAGCTTGTCACCGACGATTACGTCATCGGCGCGCGTCACTTCGGCTAGCTCGCGATTCCGGGTGTCGAACATCTCGCTCACGATGGTCGGGCGCCGCTCGTGATGCTCTGCGATGTCGCGCAAGTGCAAGAGCGTGATCAGCGTCATCGCATCCGCTTCCTGCGCGCTGAGCTTGTCGTTGTTGCCCAAGACGATCACGTGATCGTATGCGTGCGCTTCCAGCGTCTCTAGCAGCGTGCGGTCGGTGATGTCGCCGCTGCGAAACGAAAGGGACAGGTTCTTCAGCTTGGCGCGCTGGCGCTCCACTTGGCTGGCGGACTCGGGCAGATCGCTGACCACCATCAGCTGCGATCCCGCGATCATGTGCTGATCGATCTCGCACAAGATCAGCGGCGCGCGGCGATTCCATCCCAGAAGCAGCGTTCGTTCGGGCGCGCGTTCTTGCGGCGATCCATCGCCAAACACCGACTCATCGACTTGGCGGGCTCGCTCGCTTGGGCTCAGCCCGGACAGGCGAACCGTGTCGTCATCGGCCGAGATCGCGATCACGCGATCCTCCGCCTGGATCACGGTGTCCATCGGCGGGTTGAACATCGACTTGCCATCGCGCTGCAGACCAATCAGGGAAGAGTCGGCGTACAAAAGCAGCGCATCGCCAAACGTCTGCCCCACCAGTGCCGGCTCTTTGGTCATGTACAGCTCGTCGCCGTCGAAGCCCAAGAGCTCGGAATAGACCGCGGACAGACCGACTTGGCGACAGGTCTGCACCGTGATGCGGGCCAGCATGTCGTCGACTTGCAGCACGCGCGCATAGCTTTGCCCGACAAGCTCGGCCACTTGGCGATTCTTGGGCTGGCGAATCTCGGCGACGATCTGGCAGCGTCGCGCGGCCTGGGCCTGTTCGCGGGTCAGCGCCAACAGCGTCTTTATCACATGCGGATCGGGATCCTTTCCGTCGGGAGCCAAGACCACGATGACCCGTGCATCGTCGGGGTTGACCAGCATCAAGTCGGTCAGGTCGATTGGACTGCCGGTGCGACAGACGATGCGCGTGTGGCCCAGGTTGTGGACCTTTTCGCGAATCGTGTCTTCCATCTCGACCTTGTCTTTTTCAGCCAGCACAACGATGCAGGCGTCGGTCTTGTTCTGGTTGGCTTCGACCAGCTCGGCGATCAGCTGAAAGATGTGCTGCGACCAGCCGAGGATCACGGTGTGGCCTTGCTCGACGACCAGCGAACGACCGCGCCGCAGGTTGCGGATGCGGTTCTGGATGCCGCCGGTCAAAAGACCGATGAAGATACCGCCGATAAACAGGCTGCCCAGCGTCGGGACAAAGGTGCCCAAGATGTAGAACAAGGGCCCGATGCCGACGTTTAGGTTCAGCGTGCGCTGCCAGCCTTGCCAGGTCAGCAAGACGAAGCCCGGACGGATGCCGCCAGGTCCGGCTGGTGCGCTGCCCGATAGCGTCACGATCGAGGCTCCGATCAGCGCCAGCAGACCGCCAAATAAGAACAGCCAGATGATGAGCGCGCTGGGGCCGCGCGATAGGGTGGAATCGAGTCGATAGCGGAGTCGGTCGGTCAGCCGAAATCGGGCCATTGCGGCTTCATTGTGCCGACGCAAGGGGCCACCCTGTCAAGGGTGCGAAAGCTCGTGCAAATCGCGACGCGAAACGCGCCCGAACGTGCCGGTCGATTGGCCAGTCGATTGGCCGATCGCAGCGTCGATCGCAGCGCGGGCGCCAAGCATGGCCTGGCGCGCCGACACTGCGTCGAAAAGGACGGTGCTCGCCGCGGTCAGGCCTGGGCTTTGGGCGCCTTCAGCGCGGCGTGTGCGGCCGCCAAGCGAGCGACGGGAACGCGATACGGAGAACACGACACATAGTCGAGCCCGATGCGATGACAGAAGGCGATGGTCTCGGGATCGCCGCCGTGCTCGCCGCAGATGCCGATCTCCAAACCGGCGCGCGTCTGCCGTCCCAAGGTGACAGCCATCTGCATCAGCTTGCCGACGCCCGCTTCGTCGATCGTGGCGAAGGGGTTTTTGCCCAGGATGCCTTTTTCCAAGTACTCCAGCAGGAAGCCGGCTTCCGCATCATCGCGCGAGATGCCAAAGGTGGTCTGCGTCAGGTCGTTGGTGCCAAACGAAAAGAACTCGGCGTACTCGGCGATCTGGTCGGCGGTCAGGGCGGCGCGCGGCACCTCGATCATTGTTCCGAACTGATACGGGATCTGCATGTTGCGATCGGCCATGACGCGCTTGGCTTCTTGTTCAAGCTCGCGGCGCTCGATGCGAAGCTCGCTCTTGGTGGCGACCAGGGGAATCATGATCTTCGGCTTGACCGAGACACCCTCGGCCGCACAGGTACACGCGGCTTCGAAGATCGCCTGCACCTGCATGCGCACCAAGGCCGGCAAGTGAATGCCCAAGCGGACGCCGCGCAGACCCAGCATGGGGTTCTGTTCGCGCATCTTGTGCACGGCGGCCAGCACGCCGCGCTTGTGATCGAGCGCAGCCTTTTCTTCGCCGGTCTCGCCGTCGATGCAGCGGAAGCGCGTCTCGGCTTCGGTGACTTCGCGCAGCAGATCATCGTGGCTGGGCAAGAACTCATGCAGCGGCGGATCGATCAGGCGAATGGTAACTGGCAGGCCGTCCATGGCGCGGAACAGGCCTTCAAAATCGCTGCGCTGGAAGGGCAATAGTGCCGCCAGCGGAGCCGCCCGTTCTGCGTCGCTGCGCGCCAGGATCATGGCCTGCATATGCGGCAGGCGATCGGTCTGAAAGAACATGTGTTCGGTACGGCACAGACCGATGCCTTCGGCCCCGACGGATCGAGCACGCTGCGCATCCACCGGATAGTCTGCATTGGCCCACACGCCCAAGCGACGGAAGCCATCGGCCCAGCTCAAAAGCTGCAGCAGGAAAGGATCGCTCATGCTCTGCACTTGCGTCTTGAGCTGACCGGCGAAGACCTCGCCCGTGGATCCGTCGATGGTGACCCAGTCGCCTTCGTGCAGCACGCGACCCGCAACCGTCAAGGTCCGTGCCTGCGTGTCGATGTCCAGTGCGCTGGCACCAACGACGGCCGGCTTGCCGAACTGGCGCGCTACCAAGGCCGCGTGGCTGGTGCGTCCGCCATGGCTGGTCAGCACGCCCGCCCCGGCCAAGATGCCGTGCACATCGTCGGGCTTGGTCTCGGCCCGCGCCAACACCACGGCCCGCTTTTCGACCTTGGCCCAGCGCTCTGCGGTGTCGGCGTCGAAGGCTAACTGACCGACGGCGGCACCAGGCGACACGTTCAGGCCGCTGCCCAGCTTGTCACCGCGCTTGGTCGCTTCCTTCTTGGCGGCGGGATCGCACTGCGGATGCAGGAAAAACTCGATGTGCGCGGGGCTGACGCGCAGCACCGCTTCTTGTCGACTGATCAGCCCCTCGTTGGCCAAGTCGACGGCCAAGCGAACCGCAGCGCGTGCCGTGCGCTTGGCATCGCGTGTCTGCAGAATCCACAGCTTGCCGCGCTCGATCGTGAATTCAATGTCCTGCACATCGCGGTAGTGACGTTCCAGCTTGCCGGCGATGTCTGCAAACTCGGCAAACAGCGTCGGCCAGCGCGTTCCCAGGGCGGCGATGCGTTCGGTCTGGCGCGTGCCGCTGACCACGTCTTCGCCTTGAGCATTGGTCAGATAGTCACCTTCCAGTTCCGGTTCACCCGTCGAGACATTGCGCGTCGTGGCCACCCCAGTGCCCGAGTCTTCGCCCAGGTTGCCGAAGATCATGGCGACGATGTTGACCGCGGTTCCCAGGTTGTGCGCGATGCCGGCCGCATTGCGATAGTCGATGGCGCGCTTGCCATTCCACGACTTGAAGACCGCTTCGGTGGCCAAGCGAAGCTGTTCATAGGGATCGCTGGGCATGTGCTGCCCCGACAGAGCATGCACCGTCGCCTTGAATTCCTGCGTGATGGCGGCCAGGTCTTCCGCCGACAGGTTGGCGTCGTTTTGCACGCCGCGCTGGCTGCGATAGCGCTTGAGCACGGACTCGAATGGCTCGTCGGGTAGACCCAGGACCACGGTGCCAAACATCTGCACCAGGCGACGGTAGGCATCGAAGACAAAGCGACGATCGCCAGTCTGCTGACACAGGCCTTCGGCGACTTCGTCGTTGAGGCCAATGTTCAGCACGGTGTCCATCATGCCGGGCATGGAAAACTTGGCGCCCGATCGGCAGGACAAAAGCAGCGGACGATCGCGATCGCCCAGGCGCTTGCCGGATGCGCGCTCGACGGCGGCCAGGGCTTCCAGTACCTGTTCCCACATGCCGGGGGCAAAGCGCGCGCCTTCCGCCAAAAAGGCATTGCAGGCTTCCGTGGTGACGATGAAGCCAGGCGGCACCGGAATGCCCAAGCGCACCATGTCGGCCAGGTTGGCTCCCTTGCCACCCAGCAGACCGCGCACCGCATCCCAGACGGCGCTGGGGTTGCTTGATCCAGGGGCCGCGGCCGTCGGGGTAAGGCGGCGCTGGGCTTCGTCAAGCTCGCTGAAGAGATAGGTCCACTTGGTGTCGTTGGTCGCCATGCTGCCCTTGTTTTTCTGCTGCGCTGAAGCGTTCAGGAAGGCCCGTCCGCGCCGGAATGGCACGAACGTCTGAGTTCACAGCATTCGATGTGCCAGCTTGGAAGGGGCAGGCCCCCGACG
>JAYRFD010000792.1:0-4536 GCA_041908565.1 Polyangia bacterium
CCTATCACATCGACAATCCCAACGGGGCTGACTCGACGGGCTCGCTCAGCGACACGACGGATCTGATCTTCCGCGTGGTGTCGGCCGCCGAAGAAGTGCTGGTCATCATCCAGGACGTCACCGAGCTGTACACGATCGAACGTCAGCTGCGCGAAACCGAAGAGCGCTTCCGCCACCTGGTCGAGCAGAAGCAGGTCGGTGTCTACGTCATTCAGGACGGTCGCTTTGTCTATGTCAACCCGCGCTTTGCCGAGCTGGTGGGCCGCGAGCGCGAAGAGCTATTGGACATGGTGTCGTGCCTGGAGATCATCAGCGCCGAAGATCGCGAGCTGGCCTGGCACAACCTGCAAAGGCGGGTGGCAGGTGAAAGCCTGCTGCCCTATCCCCTGCGGCTGAGCCGACGCGATGGCGAAGTGGTCGAGGTCGAGATCTACGCCAGCCTGACCACGTACCACGGCCAGCTGGCGGTACTCGGGACCGTGGTCGATCTGACGCAGCGGCGCATTGCCGAGCGCGCCTTGCGGGACAGCGAACAGCTGTATCGAACCGTCGTGGCTTCGCTGCAAGAAGGCATCCTGATCTTCGATGCGCAGGCCGGGCTGATCACCGGAAACGAAAGCGCGCAGCGCCTGCTGGGCGTCCCCATGGACGAGCTACACACGCTGCATCGTTCGCAAGAGCTGTTCGCGAACTGGGGGCTCTTCAACGCAGCCGGGCAAGAGCTGGGCAGCCACGACTTGCCCCATCGGCTGACCTTGCAAGACGGGCAGCCACTATCCGATGTCGTGATCGGCGTGCGACCACCCAGCGGTGACCTGCGCTGGCTATCGGTCAACACGCGCGCGCTGTTCCGCGATCCCGATGCGCCGCCAAGCGGCGTCGTGGTGTCCTTCGCCGACATCACCGAACGTCGCCGCACCGAAGAAGAGCTGCAGTTAAAAGCGTTCTACGATCAGCTGACGCGGCTGCCCAATCGCGCGCTGTTTTTGGATCGCGTGGAGCGCGCGCTAAGCCAGGCCCGACGCACCGATCAGCTGGTTGCCGTGGGGTACTTGGATCTCGACTTCTTCAAACGGATCAACGACACGCGCGGTCACACGGTCGGCGATCACGTCCTGCGGCAGATCGCCGATCGCATCCGCAGCTGCTTGCGGGAAGGCGACACCATTGGGCGCATGGGCGGCGACGAATTCACCCTGCTTCTGCCCATGGTGACCGGCATCAGCGAAGCGGCGCGCGTGGCCGAGCGGCTGTTGGAAGTCATCCGGCAGCCCGTCTTGGTCGAACGCGACCGCAGCACGCACACCGTCACCGCCAGCATCGGCCTGAGCCTGTTTCCAGTACACGGTGAAACGCCCAACGAGCTCTTGCGGCTGGCCGACTTTGCGCTGTATCGCGCCAAAGAAGTGGGCCGCAACAGCTACCAGATCTACGACCCCAGTATCACCGAACATCTGGATCAGGCCGTGTTGCTGTTCGGAAATCCGTCGCGGCCTCCGCAGCGTCCCGGTTAGCACCGGATCGCGGGTCAGGCGGGATCGCGGGACAGCACGACGATGCTGTACGGCCCCAGGGCAACGCCGCCCATAAACGGCATGCCATCGCGCGCTGTGTTCGTCGCCGTCACGTCGGTCGACGGCGCTCCGCCAAAGTCCGTCGAGTATTTCCGGTCATCGCTGTTCAAGCGCACCTTCCACGTGCCACCGGACGGCAGCCCGATGTCGTAGCGCGTGTAGTTTCGGTTGGCGAAGTTGCACAGCACGATCACGTCGTTGGCGCCGTCGGATCGCCGGTACACCAACACCTTGGCGGCTTCGTTGTGGTGAAACACGTCGATGTTGCTGCCGGTCAGACCCGCCGTGGTGCCCGCGCGGTTGCGGCGCAGCGCAATGGCGTCGCGATAAAAGTCGATGATGCGGCTGTGGCCCATGGCTCGCGACCAGTCCAGCGGAGCCGGCGGATCGGCGAAGCGCCCCACCGACAAGAACTCTTGCCCCGCAAACAGCATCGGCACACCGGGTGCTGTCAGAACAAGGCCGGCCGCCAGCAGCGATCGCTTGCGGGCCGCCCAGCTGCCGGGATCGCCTGCGTCGATCTGTGAAGGCAGGCGCGTGCCCGTATTTCCGACGGTGTCATGGCTTTCGCTGTAGATCACACGCTGAAACGGATCGCCGTTGTAACGACCGCCCAAGGCATCTCGCACCGCGCCGATGTTGCGTGTGTTGTCGTCGGCACCGCTCATCGCCTGGGCAACGGCCCAGTGAAAGCCGGCGTCCCACTGCGTGTCGAAGCCCAGGCCGCCGCTTTCAATCTTGTCGGTGACGCCGCCATAGCCCTTCAGATCTTCCGCGATCAAAAAGGCTCCCGGAATCTTGCGCGAGTCGCTGTTGGCCCGTCGCAGCAGCGCGATGCCGCCAGGCACAGTGCCGCTGCCATCCATCGCGCGGATGTTCGATACCGAATCCCAGCGGAAGCCGTCGATGCGGTATTCACGCCGCCAGAACGTGACGTTGTCGACGATGAAGTCGGCCACTTCCTTGCGCGTATAGTCGAAGCGCGGCCCCCACGGCGTGCTTTTGTACTTGGGATCGGTGAAGAAATAGACGCCGCTGTTGTCGCTGCACGCGCCATCGAAGCAGTAAAGTGGCGCCTTCTTCCAGCCGTCGTAGTGGTTGTAGACCATGTCCAGAACCACCGAGATGCCCAGCGCGTGCGCTCGATCGACCAGAGATCGCAGATCATCGGGCGTGCCATAGGGCGCATGCGGCGCGAAATAGCTGTGCGGGTTGTACCCCCAGCCGCGCGTGCTGCCGTGCGAGCTTGCCGGCATCAGCTCGATCACGTTGACGCCCAAGCTGCTGACGTGATCCAAGCGATCGCGCAGCGATGCGAAGCCACAGCGTGCCGGATCCGTCGGGCAGTTGAAGCTGCCCACGTGCAGTTCATACACGACCAGCGTGTTCTTGCCGGGCCGCACATAGGGGGCACTGGCCCAGGCATAGGTCGCCGGATCGACCAGCACGGACTGACCGTCCTTCACCTGGCGACCGTAGGGATCCAAGCGCGTCAGCACCGTTCCGTCGGGGGCCGTGATCAGGAAGCGGTAGCGATGGCCTGCTTTGGCCGCGGGCACGCGAACGGAAAACACGCCGGACTCGCGCGGGGTCAGGCGCATCATCGGCAGCGCTGTGCTGGAAAAATCGCCCTGCAGCGACACCGACTTGGCGGACGGAGCCCAGACGGAAAACGTGGCTCCACCGGGATCCGGTGTCGCCCCCAGCGGGGCTTTGGCCAGGGCCGCAAGCTCGTCCAGATCGACGGGCGCCGGCGGCTCGTTCCCCGCTTCCTTGAATGGATCGTCCTCGGCAAAGACGCAGCCAGCCAAAAGCCCCGATACCAGCAAAAGGTTCTTGAATCGACCGTGCATCCGCAGCATGCGCGCAGCATGCACAAAGGACTGGCAGGCCGTAAAGCGCAACGACCGCAGCGCGGCAAGCAAACCGGATATGATGATCCCTCGGGATTTTGCGAGGAGGGCGCATGTCCAGCTATGAGTACGATCTGCTCGTCATCGGCTCGGGGCCGGCAGGGCAGCGCGCGGCCATTCAGGCAGCCAAGCTGCGCAAGCGCGTGGCGGTCATCGAACGAAAGTCGACGCTGGGCGGCGTCTGCATCAACACCGGCACCATCCCCAGCAAGACCCTGCGCGAAGCGGTGCTGTACTTTTCGGGCTATCGCGAGCGGAACCTTTACGGCGTCTCACATGTGCTCAAGTCCAACGTCACGCTGGACGATCTGCTGTTTCGCACCTCGCACGTGATCCGGCACGAGCTAGATGTCATTCGCCATCAGCTGATGCGCAATCGAGTTGAGCTGCTGTCCGCCGATGCTTCGCTGCAGGATACGCACACCGTGCGGCTCGAGTCCCTCGATGGACGAGGTCATCGCGATGTGACGACTGCCAATCTGATCATCGCGACCGGAACGCACGCAACGCGCGATGGTGGCATTCCGTTTGACGATCGCACGATCTTCACCAGCGACGACATCCTGCGCTTGGACGCCTTGCCGCGCACCATGGCTGTGGTGGGCGGTGGCGTCATCGGCTGTGAATACGCGGCGATCTTCGCGGCGCTGGGCGTGCGCGTGACCATCATCGATAAGCGACCACGCCTTCTGTCGTTTGTCGACGCAGAGATCATGGACGCGCTGGCCTATCACATGCGGCAGCAGCGCGTGACCCTGCGCCTGGGTGAAGAAGTCAGCGGCCTGCGTCCCATCCGCGATGAGCGCGGCGAGCGCGTAAAGATCGATCTGAAAAGCGGCAAGCAGATCGTCGCTGAAAAGGCTCTGTACAGCATCGGGGGCGCCGGGGCGACCGCGTCACGGAACAAGCACAGCGTCGGCAATCACCAGGTGTACGGTTCCCCCGGAGGATGCCACACCTTCTTCCAGTACCTGAACGCGCGCGACTGGTTCGAAACGCACCCGGAGTACTTCTCGCTGGTCGGCGGCAAGCGGCTGCCGGCCACGGGC
>JAYRFD010000793.1:0-6883 GCA_041908565.1 Polyangia bacterium
ACACCGACTTGCGTAGCTCGCGCACGGCTTTGTCGATCTGATCGGTGTCCAGGTACAGCGCGCCCAAGCGACGCTCCACTTCGGCCCGTTCTGTCCCATCGGACAGCATGGGCAGAGCCGTGCGGTACTGTTCAGCGGCGGCTTCGTGTTCACCGCCTTGGGCCAGCGCGTCCCCCAGCGCCAAGTGCGCTTCGGCATAGCCTTCGCGAACGGCCAGCGCTTGCGCCAGGGTGCGCTTGGCTTCTTCGATGTCGCCGGGACGACCGCGCAGACTGTAGGCCTGACCCAGCAGGTACAGCGCGCGAGCATGATCGCGGCGACGTTCCAGCGCCAGCTTTAGCTCTGCAATCGCGCCGTCATAGTCGCGGCGCTCGATTAGGGCAGCGCCTAGCTCGACGTGGGGCCGGGCGTCATCGGCCAGGTCTCCCAAGATGCCGCCGACTTGGTTGGCAAGGCGGTTGAAGCGATCGAACAGGTCCACGACGTCAGTCTCCCGGGTGGGGCACCCACTTCATACCTTCGGCGAAACGGTGCGCTGCTGGCAAGAGCCGCCTGTTATCCGTCCACAAGCGCGCAGTCCATGCGTCCTGGCGCGGGCTTCCGGGGCCCATAGATGGCTCATCTGGGCTCTCGATTCCGTCGGGAAACCCGTCTAAGCTGCCAGGAATGCTCGGCGCCCGTCTGCCCCTTCTGCTTGCCGTTTGTGCTGGCCTGGTCGCAGGCCCCTGGGCGGGTCACGCCTGCGCAGCCGGGGATGATGCCGTGGGCGTGGCCGTGATTTCCGGTCGAGTGTTTGCCCGCGGATCGGTCACGCGCATCGCTGCGGCCGAAGTCACGGCAGAGCCCGTCGTGCCAGCCCCGACCCCTGGCCAGCCTGCCGCAGCGATGGAGAGTACCCCGCTTCTGCGAACCGAAACCGACACGCAAGGCGACTTTTCGCTGCGGGCTCCGCCAGGCAAGCTGCGCGTACGCATCGTGGCGACGGGCTTTGAGACGCTGCGCCAAGAAATCACCGTGCGGGCCGGCCAGCAGCGCCACGAATTCCTGCTGCGAAGATCTCGATCATATTCCGCTTTTTCGACGCTGGTCCGCGGTGACCCGCCACACCAAGTACAGCAGACCAGCCTGCGCGGGGAAGAACTGACGACGCTGCCCGGCAGCCTGGGCGATCCGTTCCGCGTGATGGGTCTTTTGCCCGGTGTGGCGACGCCGGTGCCGCTTCTTCCGGTGTTCGTTGTGCGCGGGGCAAGTCCCGGCATGAACGGCTTTTTCCTGGATGGCATGCGCGTGCCGCAGCTTTTCCATCTGCTGGTCGGCGGAGGCATCGCGCACGCTCGGCTGGTCGATCAGATCGACTTCTATCCCGGGGCCTATGACGCATCACTGGGGCGCTATGGCGGCGGCATCATGGTGGGCAAGACGCGAGCGGCGCGCAGCGACGGCTGGCATGGCGAGCTTGAGCTGAAACTGTACGACGTGTCGGCCATGCTGGAAGCGCCGCTGCCCGGCGGTCTGCGCGTCACGCTGTCGGGGCACTACGGCTACCCGGGGCCGATCGTGCATGCCATCGACAGTCGCGTCGATGTCGGCTACTGGGACTATCAGCTCCGCTTGGATTTTCGCGGCTTGACGGTGCAGGCCCTTGGCTCGTTTGACGAGGTCACCATCGTCGATCCGAACCTGTCGGCCATGGCACAGAAGCCGGTCGACAACACGTTCCGCGTGATGTTTCACCGCTTGCAGGCCGTCTATCGACACAGCGGGGCGGGCTGGCAGCTGGAAGCGGGTGCCGTCGGTGGCGTCGATGAAATGACGATCTTTCAGGGCAATGGCGTGCGCAAGCTGTCGCTGAACCTGCGCGCACTGGGCAGCTATCGGACGCAGATCGGCAGCGGCGAAAAGGGGGCGTGGCTGCGTCTGCGTGTTGGCATCGATGGCGAGCTATCGCGCTTTACCGCCGAAAACTTCGATCCCGATCCGGTGCGCGCGCGGCCCGACGATCTGGGAGAGCTGGGCACATCGCGTGACGGCATCGTCGGTGCGGCGTTTGGCGTCGCCAGCATCGGCCCGCTGCATCCTGGCCGCTTGCAGCTGACGGTGTCGGGACGCGTCGATGTGTATCGCGCCGGAGGCGTGACGCTTCTGGGCTTTGACCCACGCCTGCAGCTTCGGTCGCAGCTGACATCGTGGCTGGCGCTGCACGGAGGAGTCGGCATCTATCAGCAGCCGCCGAGCTTTCCCGTGCCCTTACCCGGCATCGACACCTTCGCGCTGCAGCTTGGCTTGCAGCGCGCGACGCACCTGGCATTGGGGCAGGAAGCCAACCTGCCCGGCGGTCTGTTCCTGGCGCTGACCGGCTTTTATCAGCGATACGAAAAGTCGAACGATGTGGTCTTGGACTTCACGCCTCAGCTGTGCACGTCGCCACCGCCCGAGTCGTTGACTGGCTACATCGCGCAGGTGATGCGTCAGGTCGACGGCGTATCCTATGGCATGGAAACGATGCTGCGTCGTCAGCGCGGTCGCGTCACCGGCTGGATCGCCTACACGCTGGGCCGGGCCGAGCGCGCGTATTCCTGCGGCCTGCGCCCTGCCGACTATGACCAGACGCATGTGTTAAACGCGGTGCTGCAGGTGCGGCTGCCGTGGAACCTGATGGTCGGTGGGCGCTTCTTTTATTCGACCGGGCGACCGTATACGCAGCTGATTCCTCCCGACGGGGCGGGCACGGTTCGCAACAACCAGCGCATCCCCGACACCGTGCAGTTCGATGTGCGCATCGATCGCGAGTGGATCTTCCGCCGCTTCGCCCTGGATGTGTTTCTGGAAGTCGTCAACACCACGTTTGGGCAGGCCGTCTTCGGCATCGCCTATCCGCGGCAGGGCAACATCACGCGCTTCGACATGCCGCAGCTAAACGGCTTCAACTGGATCCTGCCGTCGATCGGCGCGCGCGGCCGCTTCTGACCAGACCTGCGCTGCTTGCCTGGAGCCTCGACCGCGGACCCCGGTGTGCGCAGGGGGGTGATCGGCGCTGGGATGGGGCCCAAGACCAAGAGCAAGACCGGCCAAGTGCAGGACGCTACGCACCGCGTCCGCAGCCGATGCCGGGAACAGTCGCGCGAAAGACGCGCAGCATGTAGCGGTTCATTGCGGTGCGGTACTTGGCGGCGGGGTTTGGCTGTTCGGCCCCGCGCACCACGGCGTAGTAAGTGCCAGGCGACAGCTGGGCTTCGACGCAGGCGTTGCTGGTGGCGGTCATGTCGGCAGCGATCGAGGTGGACACCCGTTCGCCCGTATCGGGATTCACGTCGACGCGGAAGATCGCCAAGTCCAGGTCGCCGTTTTCCACGACGTACCTGGCTTCCGCCACCACGCGAATCGGAGCCTGCAGCTTGAAGCGGTATGCGTCGTAGTCAGGACGTTTGGGCTCGCTGCGATCGGGGCAGATCTCGTAGACCGACCCCGGCTGCGTCATCGGCGGATCCTCGGGCAGCGGGTTGGGCAATGCCACATATTGGTCCGGCGCGTCATTCGGTTCGAACATTCGCGTGATCTCGGTGCGCGGACTTGGGTTCTTGTCGTCGCGCAGGCAGCCCCATGCGCGGGTCACTGGATCGACTTCGCCCAGCGGCTGCTCGTCCAAAGGCCCGCTGTAGTACTGCGTCTTGGTTGGGAAGGCCCAAGCAAAGCGCGGTGCGGTCGGATCCATGCTCGGATCCATGCTCTGTTCTGGACCGCTGCTGGGGCCGTTCATTGCCTGACATGCCGACGGCACGCTGGGCAGCTTGCGGAAGGTCTCAAGCCCGTCCTTGCAGATTTGTTCGCAGGTGGCAGCCGAAAGCGACTTCCAGCACGAGCCATCGTGGCCATAGACGCTCAGGTTTACGGCCAGCGTGCTGGGGGCGACTGCCGCGGTGCACGCGACATACTGATTGCAGATCGCGGACTCTTGGGCGCCGCACGCCAGCGTCGATGAAAGGGCCAGTGAGGCCAGGGCAAGACGAGCCGATTGCGCATTGAGCATAGGAGACTGCTTGATTCGACGATTCGCGGGGAAGGCGCGTCGTAGCGGGTCCGCCCAAATTCGGTCAAGCCGCGTTCCTGACGGTGCGCGTGGCTGCGCCTGAGCTTGGCGATTTCAGGTCGGCGTGTCCGGCCAGCATTGACAGCGCCTGCCGTCGGGGCCGATGCTCTGCCCGGTTTTGCGGAGCGAGCCGGTCTTCCGCCGGTCGCGAGCCTGCGAGTCCCTCCTTCAACGAGTTCTCAGAGCCGAGCCATGACAAAAAAGATCCTATTTTCGGGCCTGTCGGTCCTTGCTCTGTCGGCTGGTGTGCATGCCTGCAACGGCACCGTGGCCGGCGAGGCGCCCGTCGAGATGGACATGGCCTACGTCAATCCAGACACCGATCACGACGGCATCCTGGACACCGATGAAGGCCGTGCGGAAGGCCGCGACACCGACGGAGACGGCAAGCCAGACTACATCGATCTGGACAGCGACAACGATGGCTTGCCCGATGCCGACGAAGGCAGCGGTGATGTCGATGGCGATGGCATCCCCAACTCGCGCGATCCGATCAACAACACGACGCCTTCACCGGTCCGTTTCACCGCGATCTCGACGCCGTTTTCCAGCCCCATCGGCATCGACTTTCACGAGCCCACGCGCAGCGTCATTCTGTCGGCCAACTACCCAAGCGGCATGCCGTCGAACTTAGAGCGCATCGGCCAAGACGGCACCCACTTCGCCTTTTCCGATCTGATGGGCCTGACCGACGAGATCAAGATCGCGACCGCACGATCCGGCAACAGCGGCGGCTTCCCCACCGGAGAGCTTGTCGTCGGCAACGGCAACGACGGCCAGATCGTTCGCGTCAGCGCCGATGGCCGCCGTGTGCAGAACCCGTGGGTCAGCCTGGCCGGCGGCGGTCATGGCCTGTTCCGCGGGTCGTTCTATTTCGATCCCACCGGCCTGTATGGTGGCGACCTGATCGCAGTCACCACCGTGGGTGAGGTGTGGCGCATCAAGTCCGACGGCACGCCGACCAAGCTGGCCAGCCTGGGGGTCCACTTGGAAGGGCTGCTAGTCGTGCCCAACTTGCCGGCGCGGTATGGCCCGCTGGCCGGCAAGATCCTGGCCGGCGCCGAAGGCGAGGGCCTCTTGCACGTGCTGGACAACAGCGGCCTGGTGACGTCGCTGATGCTGGGCGTAAACGTCGAAGACATCGACATCGTGCGCCCCAACGAAAACTTCTTCGGCATCAACTTTGGGACCAGCC
Source organism: Polyangia bacterium (assembly GCA_041908565.1). GTDB lineage: Bacteria > Myxococcota_A > Polyangia > Palsa-1104 > JAEUJZ01 > JAEUJZ01. The sequence goes on from JAYRFD010000793.1 coordinate 5,283, forward strand.
GCTTGGTCGGCGCGCCGGCTGCAAGCTTCACGAACATGATGGGCGATATCGTGCTGACGCAAGAGGGTGTCACCGATGGAACCACCGGTCTGTTTCGTCTGTTCTGGGATGGCAGCAAGATCAGCGCGCAGCCGATTCCGCTGGGCATGGATTCGGCCCCCATCGCGCAGTGGGAACACGTCACCTTCGCCCTGGCCGGCATTCGCGAGATCGGCTGATCGGCAACGTGGCCCTCCGGCCCATCTTCATCGCAGGATCCGCTGATGCAGCGACGGAATCGCTGCTGGGTGACCGCCCGCTTGGCACACGACATAAGATGGGCCAGGGGGAACACGCGATGAATCAGCCACGCATCCTTTTGTCCGGCGTTGGGGGCAATACCGGGCGCGTGATTGCCGACAGCCTGCTTGCGCAAGGGGTGCCGTTTGTCGCAATGACGCATAGCGCGCGCAATCAAGCGGACTTTGCAGCGCGCGGCATGAAGGCGGTGCGGGCCGACTTCGACGATCCGCCCAGCCTGCTTGCGGCGCTGCAGGGCATCGAGCGCGCCTATCTGGTCTGCACCCCCGACGAAAAATTGGTCCCGCGCGAGACTGCGTTTATCGCGGCGGCCAAGCAGGCCGGTGTGCAGCGCGTGGTGATGTGTTCGGCCTATCTGTCGGGCGAGACCGCCGAGTCGCAGAACCTGCGATCGCACGGCGTGATTGAGCAGGCACTGAAGAATTCGGGGCTGGCCTACACGATCCTGCGTCCGGTTGGCTTCATGCAGACCTTCACCTTGTTCGTCTGGGACATGGTGCAGAAGGCGGGCGCGATCTCGCTGCCGGCGGGCGATGGCGGCATGGCGCTGATCGATGTGCGCGATGTCGCCAAGGTCGCGGAAAAGGCGCTGACCGAGCCGGGCCACGACGGAAAAGTCTATGACCTGACCGGGCCCGAGGTGCTGAGTCTTTGGCGCCAGGCCGAGATCATGAGCCGCGTGCTCGGTCGTCCAGTCACCTATCTACCTGGCAAAGAAGCAGAGCTAGCGCGCATCATGTCAATCCTCGGCGTGCCCGCCACACCGACGGAGCACGTGCTTAAGGTCTTTCGCATGCAGCGCGAGCATCGCTTGGAAGCGCTGCTGCCCACCTTGCGCGATCTGGGCATCGAACCGACTTCGTACGAGACCTTCCTGCACGACTACATCGCCGGTCGCACCGTCGGTGGAAATTCGTTTCAGCCCCCCGATACCCTGTTTATTCGAGCGTTCAATCAAGTCGGTGTGTGGATGATGCGGCTGCGCGTGGCGCGGGCTCATCGTCGCGGCGGCTCTGTCCAGGCGCGGTCGTAGGCAGCCATGTTGCGAACTCGGATCTTGTTCCTTTGTTCCCGCAATCAGTGGCGCAGTCCGACGGCGGAAGCGGTCTATCGCGATGACCCGCGGCTTGATGTGCGCAGCGCTGGCGTCAGTCCATCGGCCAAGCGCCGCGTCAGCGAAGCGCTTTTGCGCTGGGCCGACTTGATTCTGGTGATGGAACACAAGCACAAGGCCCGCCTGCGCGCGCAGTTTCCCGGGGTACTTGCCCAGCGGCGCGTCGCCGTGCTGGACATCGACGACG
>JAYRFD010000794.1:0-1525 GCA_041908565.1 Polyangia bacterium
CGCGGATAGTGTTCAAACCACTGCCGTGCGTCGAAGTCGACAGCGCCGATCTGCGTCAAACCGGGATCGGACATCAGGCGCTGGAACAGGGCCTGACCCTCGTCGAATGAGTACGGTCGCATGCCTCGTTCGTGGGCCCGCCCGGCCTGCAAGGCGGCACCGCCCACGCCGGCTTGGAATGCGCCCCAGTCGATGCTGCGCGCCGGGCAGCCGCGCGATCGCAGGTGGTGGGCCAGGGCGTCCAGAAATCGGTTGGCTGCGACGTAGGCCCCCAGACCGGGAGCCGAAAGCAAGGTTGACGCCGACGCATACAGAACGAAGAAATCGAGCGGAGCGGCGGCGGTCGCTTGCTGCAGGTTCCATGCGCCTTCGACCTTGGCCGAAAGGCTGCGCCGCAGCGCATCCGGCTGCAGGTTCAGCACAAGGCCATCGGCTAGCTCGCCGGCTGCATGGATCACGCCGCGCAGCGGGGGACGATTGTGCAGAGCCGTGCTCAAGGTCGCCTGCAGCCCCGCCAGGTTGCACAGATCGGCGCGCAGTACCACGACCTCGGCGTCGGCGGACAAGTCTTCTAGGGTGCGCTTCTGTTCGTCGGTTTCGATTCCGCGCCGCGACAGCAGCAGTAGGTGTCGCGCGCCGGCCTGCACCAGCCAGCGAGCCGACCACAGGCCCAGGCCCCCCAACCCACCCGCGATCAGGTAGCAGGCATCAGCAGATGCGGCGAACGACCCGACGGGCAGCGTGTGGGGCGCAGCCGGGCCAAGCCGCATGGCCAGGCGCTGGTCGCCACGGAATAGCTGCTCGTCTTCGTCGCCGGCAGAGCCATCGTCCCCGCTACACAGCGCGGCCAGCCAGTCGGCTTCGCGCTGCGGATCGTCGGAAGCCGGGTCCAGATCGACGCGCAAGGGGCGTAACTCCGTTGCTTCCAGGGCCACCACGCGCAACAGACCCCACAGGGGCGCGTGCGTTGGCGATACCGCGGTACCTGGCGTCGGCAGCGTGCCACGCGTAGCAACGATCAGCCGGGGGGGCTGACGTCCGGGGGCACGCATCAGCGCCTGTGCCACGGACAGCAAGCTGACGCAGCCCGCCTCTTGCGCCTGCCGCAGCATCTGGGCGTCAGGGGGGGACGCCGTCCAGTCGCCCAAGGCTCCCAGATGCAGCGCCGCCACGAACGGTGGATCGCGTCCGTCGCTGAGATCGTCGATCACGCGCTGCAGCTCAGTCGCTGGAGTCTTGGAGGGGTGCAGCACGTACACCTGACCACCTGCCGCCGTCAGTCGGGCCTGCAGCCGATCGAAAAGTCGAGCCACCCTCTCTGCGTCGCGGTCGGCGATGATCAACCAGCGGCCAGGCTGCGGCAGCACGGGCGGCAGGGGCGAAAGCGGTTGCAGCGACTCGACCACAAGCTGTCCCGTTGGCAGTGCGTCCGGCGCTGCCGACAGGGGGCGAAGCTGGATTCCCCGCAGCAGGGCCAGCACCGGGCCGGGCGCCGGGTCTGCCCCCTGGGCGCTGGCGTACACCG
>JAYRFD010000795.1:0-1950 GCA_041908565.1 Polyangia bacterium
CAGCGTCGTGGCATCGGCCGCGTTCACGCTCACCTGCGCGCCATCCAGGTAGATGTGCAGCTCGTCCCCGGGGTCGACCAGCGAGCCGGCAGGGATGTGCAGCTCGTACACCGCCGTCTCGACGGCTGCGCCGGTAATCGTGACGCCCGCCGCGCTGAACCACTGCGCGATCTTGCGGTATCCCGAAGGCTGAGAAGACAGCATGCGCTGAATCGCCGCCGTGATCTCGTCCTGGCTCTGCGTGTTGCCTTCGACGCCCAGCGTCAGGCCCTGGAACAATCGAAAGATCGCTTCCAGGTGTTCGCGGCTGGGGTTTTCGGTCTGGCGCTTCAGCAGGCCCATCAAGGCCGCGCGCACTTCGACGGACGACAGCGCAAGGCCAGTTGCGAAGTTCTGCCCGGTGTAGGGCGAGCCGGGATCCACCAGCTTCCCGTCTTCGTTATACTGGTTGGTGGTTCCGGGATACGCGCCAACGGCGCCGGCCATGTCCTGGCTGAAGACGGGACGGGCCGGCGGCACGGGCGGCGTCGGAAACGTCGACGGCACCGGGGCGGCCTGCGTCGCGGGATAGGCGACGCCGTTGGAAAAGTCAGCAAAGCGATCGGCGCTGATGCGCTCGATATCGCCAATGCCCATCTGTTCCAGTTTTGCTGCCGCGTTCCGCGCGATTCGCTTGGCGTCGCGCGCGTCGTAACTTGCATCGCGCACGTCCCGATCCGTGCGATCCAGCGAACGATCGATCGACGCTGCGGTCGCGGTAAAACCGCCCACAAGGGCGGATTCAATCTGGTTTCCAGCCATGTTCTTAGCTCCTGAAGAGTGCTTGTTGTTCTGTGCGCCCAGGCCCAGCCTGTGAGTCCTGGGCGCTTCTTGGTGTTTTAGCGACGACGACGGCGGCGATCCCCGTCGTCGTCGTCGTCAAACAGGCTGACCAGCAGGGCGCCGGCGCCAACGCCCATCACCACGGCTGCGCCGGATCCCATGCCCATGCCGCCATCCATGCCCGGCATGAGCGAGCCCGCCAGCTGGATGCCCTGCCCAGCAAGCTGCAGGACAAGATTGTCCTGCATCGTGCCCATCAGCTCGTTCTGCTTGCGGTCTACGTCGCGTTGCGCATCAAAGACCGCTTGAAGCTTGGCCTTGTACTCCGGCCCGCTGACAGACGATCCCGCGGACGACAGATAGTCCGTTAGATCTTTTTGTGCATCCGCCAATTCCCAGCGGGCACGCCGGGCGTCGTCGCGCAGGTTGCGCACGTCGCGAATCTGGAAGGCAGCGCCCACGGTGGCCACGGCCTGACCGACCGTGGTCAGGTTTAGGCCGCTGTTTTGCCGCATCCAGGCCGCGGCCTGCTCTGCGGGAAGCACCATGATTTCGTTTTGGCTCGCGTCACGCACAACGATCGAGCCGCCAGGGGGAAGGGTCGGGGTTGCCATTTTCTTTTTCTCCTCGGTCTAGTACGCCGGTTCCAGCCCCAGGAACCGCACAAGGTCTTCCAAGAGACCAAGCTTGCGCAGCTCGCCGGCAGACAGGACGCGGATCTTGCCGTTGCTAAGTCTTGCGCCCACCCACGCGGGCAGGCCGTATCGTTCTGGGTTCGGGCTCAGTGCTCCCTTGTCCGCCTCTTTGCGGATCAGGCGAGCAAGCCGGCCGTTTTGCCCGGCCAGTCCGTACCCTTCTTCTTCGTCGAGCGGACCGCCGCCGACAAATTCAAACGTCGTAAAGGCCGTGAGCAGACTTGCGGTAACCGGAACGATCCCGCCAAACTGCTTGGCGGTCGCAAGCTGTTCGATCGGCAGACGCTCAAGCGTGACAGCGGTATCGTAGGGAACACGCCGTCCAAAGACGCTGGCGACCAGCTCGACAACAGGCCAGCGCAACGCGATCTCGCCAGGCTCAAGCGGTGGGGCAGGTTCAACGACCGCCGGAAAAGGTGGCGGCGGTGTGTCG
>JAYRFD010000796.1:0-1870 GCA_041908565.1 Polyangia bacterium
AGCGCCGCTTTGTTGCGGCGGTGCGTCGACAGGTGGCGATCCAAGCAGGACTCGGTCAGGTTCAGCTCACCGTCGGCAAACCACGTCACAAACGGAGCCCGACTTTCGTCCAGCCCTTGCGTAAACGGCTTGCGCCAGACCAGAAGCTCGCGCGCTTGCGCTGCCCAGAACCCTTCGGGATCGCTCGCCGCCTGCTTCTGCAAAGCGGCAAGCTGCGCCGCGTTGATCAGGGCCTTCCCTACAAACTCCGGCGACGGGGGAAACGTGCGATGTTCCTGCAGGACGGTGTCGAGCGTCTTCATGCGCCGAGTGTACTTTTTTTCGCCCCGGCAAGGGACGGGCGCGCGCTGCCAGTCCCGACACCGTGCCGGTGGCCAGACGCGCCTGCTGGTGCTCTGCTAGGGTTTGGGGCGGCAGTCGTCGGTGGGGTACAGGGCGGCGCGGGCGCCGGGGTGGCCGGTCAGGTGCAGGGCGACCAGCTGAACCTGCCAGGCCAAGATGGCCTGCGAGGCGTGGCGACGCAGCAGGCTTAGGCTGGGCGGGGCCTGCGAGGTGCTTGGGCTGCTGGGGCTGGGCTCGCTGTCGCTGGGCTCGGCGATGGCGCCGATCATGCGGGTGTATTCGGCGTGCCAGTGCAGAAGCTCGTCGACGAACAGGTCGCCGCACAGGCGGCGCAGGGCGGGCTGCAGTCCGTCGTCGGCGATCTGGTTGATGCGGCGGGTCGCTTCGGCCCACTGCGCGCTGTATTCCAGCTGGGTGAAGGACAGGCCGCTGGGGAACAGGCGCGAAAGCAGATCGCGGGCCAGGCGAGCGTCGGGGAAGCGGCCTTCGTCCAGCCAGGCATAGGGTTCCAGCCGAGCCTTCAGACAGGCCCAGCTGGTATCGGCGGCCATGTCGATGGGGCGCATCAACAGACCTGGCTCGTCCTTGGGGCCCTGTTCCCAGTGGTCCATCAGCGCCGCGACGGCGACGGCCAGCGCGTGCTTGGCGCGCTCGGCGGTGGTGGGCAGCCCGTCGGGGGCGGTGGCGAGCAGCTTCTGCCCCAGACCAATCAAGCCCGGCACATCCAGCCGAGGCGTCGACATGTAAGCGCTGGGATCGAAGTCATCGAACTTGGCAGCGGGCTTCGTCATGGGGACCCTTCGCTGGGCGGTACGGCGGACCCAGCTGCGCCTGGCAGGACTGCCCAGTGCCGGTGCCGGTGCCGGTGCCGGGGCTTGTGCCGAATCAGCTACGGGATCGGGATGCGCTCCAAGATGTTGCTCAGGATGCGCTCGGCTTCGGCTCGGCTGCCGCCCTGCGCGTCGTTGTAGCCGCCTTGGCTGCCGCTGGGCAGGGCCAGGCGATGGGCCAGGGCCGGCAAGACCAGCTCGCGCAGGTCGTCGGGGACGCAGTAGTCGCGGCCTTCGGTCAAGGCACGGGCCTGGGCGGCGCGATACCACGACTGGAAGCCACGCGGGCTGACCCCCAGCTGCAGGTGCGGCGAGCGGCGGGTCTCGGCGACGATACGCTCGGCATAGTCCAGCAGCGACTCTTCGACGCGGACCAGGTGCACGGTGTCTTGCAGGGCCGTGATCTCTTCCAGCGTGACCACCGGAGTCAGTTCTTCAACGGCGTCGTGCTGGCTGCCGCGGACGACGACGCGGCGCTCGTCGTAGCGCGACGGATACCCCAGGCGCAGGCGCAGAAGGAAGCGATCCATCTGCGACTCGGGCAGGGGGTAGGTGCCGTAGTGTTCAAGCGGGTTCTGCGTCGCCATCACCAGAAACGGCTGCTTCAGCGTGTAGGTGAAGTGATCGACGGATATGCGCCCTTCGCTCATCGCTTCCAGCAAGCTGGACTGGGTGCGCGGGGCGGCGCGGTTGATCTC
>JAYRFD010000797.1:0-4277 GCA_041908565.1 Polyangia bacterium
CGGGCGACCATCGCTGGGTGGCACGCCCGATCCATACGCGATGTTGTACAGCGTCGGTGAATGCCGCGGCGTCGTGGCCTGCGCGGCCCCCATGCCGGTCGCGCCATAGCTTGACTGCGGACGTCGACTGACACCCAGCCACTGCCCGGCCTGCGTGTCGAAAAAAGCCAGTGGAGTGCCGTTGCGGTCGGTCTCTGGCTCGACGCCATCACGAGTGTGAATGCGGGCCCAGGTCCGGTCGCCCTTGATCAGCGGCAGCGGAATCGTCACTTCGACGCCGTCGTCGCGCAGGATCTTGGTTGGCCCTGATAGCACGGATCGCGCCCGGCCATCGACGAACGCCACCCCCGGATCGTGACAGGTCACACACGCGGTGTTCTTGTCGACGGACAAGCAGCGGTCATAGAACAGGCGATGGCCCAGCTTGACGGCTGCATCCTCCAGCAGACACTCGCTGCTGCCATCTTTCTGGCAGCGGCCAAAGCGGTTGGTAGCGTCGGGCGGCGGCCGATCGTCCAGGCGACCTAGCTGAGTGCGAACGACATTGCACTCGGCGCTGGACAGCACGGGCCCACAGTCGCCCTGCTGGGCGGACAAGCCGCAGCCGGCCCAGCCCATGGCCACCATGCCCAGAAGCAAGCCTCGCATAGCCCACCGTCGGTGCTGCTGGGCATGCATTCCTGGTTCTTCAGTCCCACCGACCGCCCCCGACCCTGCCCAATGCTGCGCTGCGCTGGAAGTCTGTGACTGCATGGAACTACCTCGCGGGGGTCGAGGCCATTGCCCCGACGGAAGCAAGCTGGTGACGCTAGTAACGAAGAACGACCGAGCTAGTGAAGTAGTCGGCGGCATAGTCACCCGCCGTCGTGTTGCCCATGGCCACGCGCATGTCGTTCAGGCCATCGGCCATTCGGCCAAAGGGCTGCACGTGCACGAACTCGGCCTTCACTGCGACGTTGTCGTTGATGTCGAAGCGAGTGCCGGCAGTCACGCGCCACAGCGACGCGACATACGCGTACGGAACCGAGTAGTCGACGTGAGAGGCATCGCGCAGATCGAAGCGCGCCATCGCCCCCAGCCAGTTCAAGAATCGATACGACGCCTCGACGTAAAAGCCGGTTGCTTCCAGGCGCGGCAGGGCCGGCTTGGTCAGGCTGCCCTGAAAACCATCGGCCACTGTCTTTAGGAATTCGGCGCGAAGTTCCAGGCTGCGGAACTCGACGTGCAGATCGACGTCCACCGTCCACTGCTTGACGAAGGGATCGAACTCGCCCTGCCCGACGTCATAGAAGCCGTCGACCTGGCCGCCGAACTCGCCGGACACGCCCAGTTCGACATTGACCTTCTGGCAGTGGTTCTTTTCGCTGCAGTGCACCGACGCCCGGCCCGAGATCGTCTTCATGTACTTCTTGTCGGTGTTCTCGGCGAAGCGGAAGGTTTCCATGTAGCTGGGCCCGTTGTGCACGGCCAGCGCGAAGGTGAATAGCTCGTCGAAGAACTGACCACGCGCTTTCAGCCCCAGCGGCGTCCCGCAGCTATAACGGCACAGCAGCGACGGAGTAACCCCGAAGCGGTCAGGCGATTTGCGCACGCGGTATTCGATGCCGATGTTCGGATCGAAGCGCCCGGCAAAGATGCTCAGCTGATGTCGACCGTTCTGGAATGCCGTCGCGTATTCCAGGAACGCGAAGTCCACCCACAGATAGTCACCGACGCTGGTCGGGCCGGCTGGCTGCACGCCGCCGCCATCCTGCTTGTCGCCGACCGAGATACTGGCGCTGCGCGGATAGAAGTTCACCGACGCCTGCGCCTTCAGTCCAGCGCCCAGCTTGGCGATCGGCATCAGGTTCAGTTCGTTGATGATGAAGGTCGGACGCCCGCCCGACTGGATGTAGTCGTACGGCACGGCCAGCGACGACTGGCTGGGGTTGTTCTGGGCTCGAATGTCCGCGGGATGGCCCGGCGTGTTGATCGTCGTCGCCAGCGGATCACCCAAGAAGTGCCAGCGATTCTGCGCAATGCCCGAGGCCGGAGCCTTTTCGCAGCGCGCGACCGATCCATCCGCCCCAAAGCCACACGGCGAAAAGAACTCTGGGAAGCGCTGCACGCGTTCGTCGTTGCGATAGGCCGCGTTGCGCTGCGCCGGATCGCTGATGCCGGCGTACTTGGTAAACGGAGAATCCGACGGTGTATACGTCGTGATGCCCGATCCGTTGCCGCGGAAAAAACCGAAGAAGCCGAAGTCGATGTAGCCCTGGATGCGTAGCGCCGTCTCGGGATTGGTGACCATGGTGACGCGCTTTTCCAGGTCACGCAGGCGGTTCTTCAGATCGCTGTTGGCTTGCTCCAGCGCTTCCAAGCGACCGGACAAGCCCAGATCCAGCGGACGTCCACCTTGCGCTGCCAACACACTGCTGGCCGTCGGAATCTCTTCGACGATTTCGTCTTCATCCGGCTTGGTGGGCGACGGAGCACGCTGAGCTTGTGCTGCGGATGCTGCTTGAACATTCGCGCCGCCACCGGCCCGGCCCTTGCCGCCTGCCGCCAGTGCATCCGTCGGCAGCGCCACCAGGCCCAGCGCCAAGCCCAGCAGCACCTGTGATCCCCGCTTGGTGTGGGCCCCTGCCTGGGAGCCAAGGCTGACGCAAAGAGGGGTGCGATTCCGGATCGTCGTCGTCTCGCTCATGTAGTGCCCTTGGTGCGGGTCGTGGCGTTGCGTGGCGTGGCCTGCGTGAGTTCGATTCTGCGCGGTCAGAAGCACAGTTCAGCCCATAAGCCTGCTGTCAGGGCCCAAACCAGGGGTCAGCGCCCTGGTATCTATGTGCAAGGTCCCGTCGCGAGATTCGGTGTTGCGTTCATCGTATGCGCACTGTCAGTGTAGGGTCAACCTCTGTGCAAAATTGAGGAATTTGTTGCAGCGCGGTACTCGCTAGGCGGCTCTGCTTGCACCTTGCAAGACCCCACGTTCCCCGTCGCCTGTTGAGCATCAAACCGCAGACCCGCAGACGCAGACATAGGCCAGGAGGCCGCATCCCATGCCCGCCGCCCCAATGCCAAACCCCGCCCCCACGGAAGATCCCAACCCATCCGATGGCCAAAGCCCCACGGCTTTGCAGAACCGCCTGATGTGGCGTGGGCAGGCCGGCCACTATGAGGTCTGGTACATCACGCTGTCGCACCGGGCCTCAAAGACCGGCTTCTGGATCCGCTACACCTTGGAAGCTCCGACGGCATCGCACGGTCCGCCCTATGTCCAGCTGTGGTTTTGTCGCGGCGATGGAACGAATCCCAGCAAGAACTTCGGCATCAACCAGCGCATCCCAATCGCGGCGCTTTCCAGCCTGCAGTCGCCGTTTCAGATCCGCATGGGCGATGCGCTTTTGACCCACAGCAGCGCCATCGGAGAGCTTCGCGGTGACGGCCACCACGTCCGCTGGGACCTGCGCTGGCAGCCAGCCCCGCGTACGCACCTGTTCCTGCCCCGCGGCCTGTACAACGACCCGCTGCACATTGCAGAGACGCTGGTGCTGTCGCCAAACCTCAGCCTCGCGCTGCGCGGACGGATCGAAGTTGACGGCGAAGTGTATGAACTCAGCGACGATCCGGCAGGTCAGACCCACCTGTGGGGACGCAAGCACGCCTATGCCTGGGCATGGGGACACTGCAATGCGTTTTCCGACGCTGCCGATCCCAGCCAGGCCTCGCCGGCTGTGCTGGAAACGCTGAGCGTGCGCATGCGACGCGGCCCCGTGGTGCTGCCGCTGACGCTGTTCACCGTCTATCCCGACGGCCTGTCCGGCGAGGCGATTCGCTTCACAGAATGGGAAGACCTGCCGTTTTCGCGATCGGACTACCGCACGGGCCACTACGCGCTGTCGGGCCAGGGCGCACGCTATCGAGTCGAAGCGCGGTTTTCGTGCCAGCCGGATGACATGCTGCGCAGCGAGTACGTCGACCCCGACGGCACGCCGGCCTATTGCCACTTCGCTGCCGCCGCGAACTGCCACTTGACGATTTGGCGACGGAACCTGCCCAGCATGGGCTGGCAGCTTCACCGCGAGCTACGCAGCGAAGCGGGAGCGCAGTTTGAGTGGGGCGGGCGGGCAGGCGACTCGCTGGTCAAGCGCCGCCACGTCACGGTCAGCGGCTAGCCAGACCTCGACGCACCGCGCATGGCTTCCTGCTATCATGCGCGGCCATGTCGACTGACCACTCCGCCAATCCAGCCCCTGCTGCAGCACCTGATCCCGTCGCTGTTCTGCACAAACACACGGCCC
>JAYRFD010000798.1:0-3534 GCA_041908565.1 Polyangia bacterium
GATTGATGCGGCGGCGGACAAGGAGGGCGGGCTGCACCCGGCGTTCAAAGGATCGAGCGAGGAGGAGAGCATGAGCCCGGCGAGCTTCGGCGGAATGCGAGGATTGCCATCAGCGCCGGATCCCCGGAAGTTGCCACCACGCGGTGGCTGTGCTGCGTGGCGTCGTAGGCGGTCAGCGCGGCGAAGTCGAACGCGCAGACTTCAGCGATGGCGGCAAACGCGGTGCGCTGCACATCATCCAAGGTCAGCGCACGCGACAGCTGACTGGATGCGCGATACAGGCGTTCGTGTTCGTACTTGCTGCGCTCGACGGCGATGAACAGGCGCTCGCACTGCAGGCTGCGCAGGATCAGCAGCGCGGCATCGGTCAGCAGGGCTTCCTCGGCGGCGGTGAAGCCCTCGTCACGGGTCAAGCTAGACGTGGCCAGGCGATCGGCGCACAGCACGCCGCACAAGCGCCCTTCATCATCCAGCATGGGCACGCCCACAAAGGCCCCGACGCGCAGCAAGCCGCTGTCCGGACCGCCGTAGTACGGCAGCTGACTCAGCTTGGGTTGCTGCAGCTTCAGCGGACGCAGGCTTTTTACGACGGTGCCCAGAACACCAGCATCCAGCGACAGGGGTGCGTCGCTGGCCGTGGATGCCTGACTGGTCAAGGCCATGCACTTCAGGCTGTCCCCGTTGTCCGGCAGGACGAACAGAGCGCAGGTGTGCAACGAAAGCGCGTTGCGCAGAAGCTCGACCACGGCTTGCAGGTTTTCTTTCAGCTCGACCACGGCGCTGCGCGCCAGCAGCTCTTCTTCTTTGGCGCGATCGCGCGGTCCGGTGGCCCCACTTTGGTTGGCGGTCGATCCAGCAATGCCGCTGGGCACGCTCTCTCGACGCTGGCTTTCTTCGCTGAGCAGCAAACGAAAGTCGCGCGCCTGCTGTTCCATGGATGCGATGGCAGCGGCCACGCGCTTGCGATGATCACCGCGCTGCCGCCACAGCTCGCCGCGAAACAGCACGAACTGCAGGCCGGCAAACATCGCAATCAAAAGCCCATGCACGACGTAGCGATCGACTTCGGTGGTGCCTTCGCTGAACAGCAGAACAAGCTCGCAGACTAGGGCCAGCCCGGCCAAGCTCAGCGCGATCGCCTGCCGCTGGAAGCTGACCAGAAACGCGCAGACCGCATACACCAGTGGATGCACCGGGCAGTGGCTGCCACCGACGGCCTGCAGCAAGGCATAGGTCAGGCACAGGATGGCGGCCCCGCCTTCGAGTTCGATCAAGAAGCGACGCCAGGCCACGCTGGGTGCGGACTGCGGACGCAGGCGTTCCCCCAGCTTGATCGACAGCACGATCAGCGTGACGAAGGCCAGCGCCGACTGGACATAGGCCCAGCCGCTGATCTCGGCACTGCCGACGATCGAAATGGCGGCACTGCTGTCCGACAGATCCGCAGCAGACAACGCGCGATCGACCAAGTGCGAGACAAACAGGACACTCGGCGAAAATGCTGCACGCGCCAGCAGCAGAAGCGAAGTCAGGACCGCCAGGGTGCCTGCCCACTGTCGCCAAAGCTGCTTGGCCAGCGCCAACAGGCGAAGGCTGGGCGTGCGTTCAGACAAGGGCGCTTGCGGCATCGACATGGGGCTGCCTATTCCACCTTGAAGACCACTTCACCGCTGCGCACCATGCCCAGCTCGTCGCGCGCGACCCGCTCGATGGCGGCGGGATCTTCTTTCATGCGCTCCAGCTGATGACGCAGCTCGCGAATGCTGTTCTGAAGGCCGTCGTTGCGAGCCGTCAAAGCCGACAGTTCCTGTCGCAGCGTGACGTACTGCACCAAGCCAGATCGCAAGTACAGCTTGTACGGCAGAAAGCCCAGCGCAACGGCCAGCCCCAGCGCCATGCCCAGGCGCGTCGTCCAGATCAGGCCAGCCCACAGCGCCGATGCACGCACCGGCCCGCCGGTCCCTTTTCGGCGGCTTGCTGACAGCGCCATCGAGACCTGTTTTTTCGTCGAGCCAACACGCTCTCGCGGCTGCCCACCACCACTTGCCGTTGCCACACGACTATGGTGCGGAGCCATCCTGCAAAGCTCAAATTTTCTGCCGGGTTGTTGCGCGCTCTCCGACGGCCCTAAAAAAGTGGTCGGAACACATTGCCCCCAGTGACATAGCGGACCGGACTACAATGGACCATGCCTTTTGCTCTGCAGTCGTTTGAGCCGATCTCCGTCGGATTGCGCCGCCTGCTGGGCGAACAGCTGGCCGGGGCTCTGCGTCACCTGCTGGCGCAAGCGGCCCCCGCCGGAGAAAGCGCCGATCCGGTGGAGTCGGTGCACGAAGCGCGCAAGTGCCTGAAGAAATCGCGCACGCTTCTGCGCTTGGCTCGACGGGCCGTCGGTCGCCAGGCCGCCGCTGATCTGAACGCGCGCTTGCGCGAGGTGGGCCAGAAGCTAGCGCCCTTTCGCGATCAGCACATGTTGAACGAGACCGTCGAGCGCCTGGCCCGCCGGACCGCGTCGAGCCCGTATTCGGAAGCCCTGACCCCGGTGCAGGCGGCGCTGCGTGCCCTGCATCCGGTGCACCCACTGCCCGAAGATCTGGTGCAAGCGATCGTGTTCGAGATACGAGCCATCGCCGCCGCCGCTGAGACCCTGATCGCTGAGCAGAGCGATCGTCGACTGCGCGGATCGCTGCAGCGCGGCCTTTTGCGCATGCTGCGGCGAGGCCAGCGCGCGTACTTTCTGGCGTATTCCGAGCCCAGCAACGAGCATTTTCACGAGTGGCGCAAGCGCGTCAAAGATGTCTTCTACACCGCCTGCCTGCTGCACCCGACCCGGCCGCAGAAGCTGGCTGCCTGGGTCGATTCGCTGGATCAGCTCAGCGAAGATCTGGGCGATGAACACGACCTGGGCATCCTGGCGCGCGCGCTGCATGAACAGCCGGTGGCCGATGCGGCGGCGACGGCGCTGACCCTGCAGTTGATCGCTCGTCAGCGAGAAGACCTGCGTGCAACGGCGCGCTTGGGCGGCGATGCGATGTACCGCGACTCGGCCCGCGCAACCGCCCGCTTCATGACGCGTCGCCTGCAACGAAGGGCAGCCCCACGGCTGACGCCGCTGCACTAGCTGCGCGCCGCTACGCGTAGCCCCATCGTCGACGAAGCGCCCAGTTCAGCGCGAACGCCGCGATCGCCAAGAACAGCACGCTGGGATGATGCCAAAGCTCGACATCGCGCTGCTGGTTGACGCGCACCACATGCGGCGGATGAAACGGCAGCGACTTCAGCGGTCCCGCGCCCCCACCGTCGGTGAAGCGACGCGCCTCGCCAGTGGTGGCGGCGCTGATCAGGCGCAGCAGACGATCGTCGGCTTCTGGGTTGTCTAGCTCGCGGCTGCTGCCGCGGATCAAGAACACCTCGCTGTCTTCGGCCGGGCGTCCTCCGAGGACGGCGCGCGCGGTGATGCGGTATCCACCGGGCGGCAGGCTGTCCCATTCGACACTGGCCAACCCTTCTTCGTCCGTGCGCAGCGATCGCGCC
>JAYRFD010000799.1:0-5343 GCA_041908565.1 Polyangia bacterium
GGGTTGCGCAGCGGCAACGGCGCAGTTGCGTGCCTCGCCGACTTTGCGCAGACCGGGGCTTGCGACCGCTTGGTCACGCCGGGCGGACGCAGCGGGTCACAGGTTCGATGAGTGAAGGGGAGTGATCACAGGCAGCGTTGGCCAACCGGTCGAAGCAGTGGCTTGTGCGGCCTGCACGACGCACTCCGCGACGACAGCCACGGCCTATGCGCCACCGGGACCGCCAGGGAACGGACGATCATCCGACGGAGCAGGAGCCGGCTTCGGGTCGTTTTGGCTGCGGAACAGGACGAACAGAAACAGGATGCACAGCGTCGGAACGATGGCCATGATCGGCCCGATCCAGCTGGGCTGTTCGACGGCAACCAAGATCCCCACGACGACCACGGCAACCAAGACAGACAGCCGCTTGTCGAGGGTGATGGCGCCGGTGATGCACAGCATCAGAACGACGTTCAGGTCGAGGACCGCCGACTTTTCGCTGGGGAAGTCAAACGCGCGGCCAATCCAGTGATTGACGAAGATGGGGGCCGGCGCCGACAAGCACAGCGACAGCGTGCGACGATTGAACTCGTTGTTGATGGTGCTGTGTCGCAGCATCCACTGCAGGGCCGCCCCGACGGCTCCGACGACAACAGTCATCAGCATGTACGTCTCGTGCGTGGTCTGGGTCAGCACCGAGCGAGCGACGATGTGCGCCAGCGCCGACACCGCGATGATGACCAAGAGCGCGGCGGTCCGCGCCCTGCTGCCCAGCCCGCCATCCAGATCGCGAGCCCGCTGCGCCTGTTCATCGAGCAGCGCCTGATGCTGCGCCGCCGCTTGCGACGATCGCTGCAGGAACTCTGCCTCGGTGCTGGATAGCTGCAGCTTGCCTTCGCCTTGCAGGACCATGGCGCGACGCAGAGGCGTGCCATGCCACAGGTCATCGAGGCTCTCCCCGGATTCAAAGTAGTGGCGCGCGTCCCGGTTCAGGCGCTGCATGATGCGCAGCGATTCGCGGCTGTCTTCGATCCAGCGGCGCAGCGTTTCCCATTCGTACAGCAGCGCTTCGTGCGCAATGGTGACTTCGGACTCGTCGGCGGTCAGAAGGCGCGACTGCACCCAGCGATCGACCACGCGATCCATGCGACCGGGCGCGATCGAGTCGATCTCGGACCGCAGGGCCCGTCGCCGCGTGTCCAGCGTGCCATCGCCAAGCTGCACCAAGCGACCAAACAGCCGCTGCACCAAGCCGGGCTCGTCGCCGCTTTGCGCGCCGGCCAGGACTTCGTCGGCTCGACGGGCAATCGCACCGCGCACACCACCAATGGCGCGCCACGACTGCCAGGTGATGGTGTTGCCGCTGCGCCATTCCCACAGCTGTTCCAAGGTGAACTGCAGAAGCGGCAGGTTTCCGCCCGAACGCGGAGCCAGCGCGCGATCATCGCCCGACGAACCGTCGGCCCGGCGCTCGGGATCGGTCGGAGCGGGATCGCACAAGGCATCAAGCAGCGCATCCAGCAGGCCGTCTTCAAACGTCAGGCCGACCAGCGCGGCCGGTCGCACGATGACCTGCCGTAGTTCGTCGCGCGAAAGCGGCAGGATCAACTCCATCGACGCGCGGACAGGCTCGGCCAGCGCCGGTTCATCCAAGCAGACGCCCAGAAAATCGGCGCGCAGGGTCAGGATCACTTGCACCGATCCACCCTCGATCGAAACGGCATGCAGCAGGTTGTCGATGAAGGCGGCGGCCTCTTTGCGATCCGACTGCGAAAACAGCTCTTCGGCCTGATCGACGACCAGAAGCAGGCGCGAATCGGGGGCGGTGGCGGCCAGGTCGGCCAAGGTCTCGCGTCGACGCAAAAGAGCCGTGCGCAGATCGGCCGTGCCGCGTTCGACGGGCGATCGCGAGCTGCCATCCGGACCCACGCTGGCCGAAAGCGACTGCGCCAGCGCCAGGCAAGGCGTCGCCCCCGGTCGCACCACGCGCACGCGCGGCGCCGGACCGCGCAGCCGTTTTTCCAAAAGCGGCACCACGCCAGCCAGGATCAGCGACGACTTGCCCGCCCCCGACGCCCCCACAACCGTCAGCATGCGAGCGCCATCGATCAGCCGCTGCGCGATGCGTTCGATGTCGCGTTCGCGTCCGAAATAGAAGCGGCGGTCAGCCGGCTGGAACGCCGAAAGGCCACGATAGGGACGAAAGACCAGCGGGCGCGTCTCGGCTCCGTCGGATGTTCGGGCATAGATCTGCACGCCGGCCCAGTCGATCTGACCGACTTCTTTCTGCAGCTCTTTGCGGGCGAACAGCACCGCCGATTCAAAGGAATCGAGCGCCACCAGCATGCGCCCATACAGCGTCTGCGAAAGGCGGATCGATCCGGCGATCGACAGCGGATAGCGCGATGCCAAGACCGCTGCAATGCCGGCCCGATGCAGCGCCTGCGCGACGCTGCCCAGCTGATTGCCCAGGGCGCCACTGTTTCCACCGTCGCAGGCATGCAGCACGACCAGCCGCACCATGCCGGCATAGGGCGCAAGCAGCTGGCGTAGCTGCCCGGCATCAATGACGTCGCGTTCACCGCTGCCACTGTCTGCGTTAAGGGCCAGGCCAAAGGTGCTGCCGACGGCCGCACCGTGACACAGAAGATGCAAGACAGCGACGGGAGGGCCCTGCTGCTGAGCCTGCGCCAAGGCCGCGCCGATCTGTTGGTACGAAGCATTCGCCAGCACGTCTCGGCTGGCCACAAAGGGGTAGCCGCCCTGCGAACAGGCGTCGAACAAGGCCCGCAGGTGTTCGGCGGCCGGCACTTCGCCACCGGCGGCCGACCAAGCAAACAGGATGCGGCTGCCACTGGGTCGCGGGCTTGGGTGTTCGGGGACGGTGCTTGTCTCGGGCCACTCGTAACGAATCAGCAGCGTCGATAGCTCGCACAGGTGCTGGCCTGTGGACTTCAGCGTCAGCAGCTCCCAAGGCAGCGCGTACAGCTCGGCAGCGGCCGAGCGGATGCATAGCACCACGCGCTCGCCGCGGGCGCAGGCATCGACGATCATCCCCTCGTGCTGGGCCCAGCCGAGCGGCAACAGGAAGCGGCGCAGAAGCTCTCCGATTCGGGGCAGAAGGGCCGGGTCGCGCCCCGGACGTCGCAGCGCCGCCAAGTCAGAAAGCAGCGCGTCGTTCCAGTCCAGCTCAGCGCTTTCGAAGCCGCCGCCTTCGCCACGCAGCAAGTACGCCTGCGGGACAAAGCGAAAGGCATACGGATCGCCGGCCAGATCCGCCCGCGCGAACTCCAAGACCAGGGACCGATCCGACGACTTTGGAACGGCGGTGGCGATGGCAAGCTCCCCCGCGCTGCAGCCGTGCTAGCGCCGCACTACTCTGCCACGGACCAACCGCCGCCAAGGCAGCGCGCGCATCGACCGCTGCCTTCGGAAATATCAACCATGCGACGGCATGCGACGGCATACGCACTGCAGGACGCGCGCATGCGCCCAAGCGAAACAAGGCGCCAAGCCGCGCCGCATCCCGCCATCAAGCGGCGCTAAGAATGAGAGTCTGACTTCTTCTTCTTGTGCTGCTTGCCGACCAGCCAGCCCTGACGCTGAAAGAAGGCCAGCATGCCGACGGGGACGCCGATGAAGATCAGAAACAGACTGCTCCACAACCACAGGTTCGACTTGAACGGCAGCGATTCGAAGTTCATGCCGAAGAAGCCGGTCAAAAAGGTCATCGGCAGCATGAAGGCGGACAGCATGGTCAGCGACTTCATGATGTCGTTGGTGCGCTGACTGACCGTCGACTGGTACGAGTCCATGCAGTTGCCGACCAGATCGCGCCCGGCTTCGATCGATTCGTACACGCGCGTCAGGTGGTCGTAGATGTCGCGAAAGTACGGCGCCGTCCGTTCGCTGATGCAGGACGAACCGCCGTGGCGAAACAAGGCGCCCATCACATCGCGCTGGGGAGAGATCGCGCGCCGCATGCGCACCAGCGTCTTGCGCAGGGAATAGATGTTCTTCTGATCGTCGGGGCTGGCGTCGCGCAGGATCGAGCTCTCAAGCTCGTCGAGCAGATCCGACAGCTGTTCCAAGACGGGGAAGTTGCTGTCGCACAGCACGTCGGCGATCAGGTAGTAAACAAAGTCCGATCCGCGCGCCATCAGCTGGGGCTCCAAGCGCACGCGATGAAACACGCTGTCGATGGCCGAACTAGGCTCAGCATGGATCGTCACCAGCATCCCCTGGCCCAGAAACGCGTGCATTTCCAGCACCTGCATGGCCAGACGGCCCCTCCGCCCACGGGCCAGCATGTGCCGCGGCAGATAGATCGAGCTTTCGTCCCCGGCTGGCTCGCTGTAGTGCTGCGGCAGCGACGGAACGGCGACGAAGTTGTGCGTGACGACAAACAGATAGGGCTTGGGTCCCGGATACTCTTCCAGCTTGGCGCGCTGATCGAAGTGCAAGCAGTCTTCCAGCGCCAGCGGGTGAAAGCGGAAGACCTGCGCCAGCAGATCGATGTCGGCCTGCCCCTGCCCCGTGATGTCCAGCCACAGCTGACCCGTTCGCTGCGGATCGCGCAGGGCGGCCTTGGCTTCGTCGCCGGTAAGCTGCGTGATGGCGCTGTTGTCGGGCGACAGGATAAGCAGCCTAAACATCGGTCCCCCCGTCGCTACTCTGCGCTTGCGCGATCGTTGTACATCGAGTCGATCAGGTCTTTGTAGCGCTCGGCGACCACCTTGCGCTTCACCTTCAGCGTCGGAGTCAGCTCGCCATCGGCTTCGGTCAGCTCGCGCGGCAGGACGCGGTAGTACTTGACCTGTTCCCAGCTGCCCAGGTGGCTGTTTACGTCGCGCAGCTGTTCATCCAAGCGCGTCTTGCACGCCGCATGCGACAGCAAAGCCGCAGTGTCGTCGGGTGGCGGTCCGCCGGCTTCGCTGATCAGCTTGCGCGCGACGTCCAGGTTCAGCGCCAAAAGCGCCGTCACATACTTGCGTCCATCGCCGATCACGACGGCCTGCGAGATCAGCGGCTCCATCTTCAGGTGGCCTTCGATCATCTGCGGCGCGACATACTTCCCGCCCGAGGTCTTGATCAGATCCTTTTTGCGGTCGGTGATGGTGATGAAGCCTTCGCTGTCGATCTCGCCGATGTCGCCGGTGTGCAGCCAGCCGTCGCTGTCCAGGGCTTCGCGCGTCGCATCCGGCAGCTTGTAGTAGCTGCGCAGGTTGGTCACGCCGCGCGTCAGGATCTCGCCATCGGGCGCCAAGCGGATCTGCAGATCGGCGTGCAGCATCGGCCCCACTGTCCCGAACTTGTAGCGATCCAGCCGATTGACCGAGGTCATGCTGTTCGTCTCGGTCA
>JAYRFD010000800.1:0-2081 GCA_041908565.1 Polyangia bacterium
CACGCGGTTCTGCGTCGATGGCGACGAGATCCTGTACATGGATCAGGCGAGCCTGCGCGACCGCAACCAGAAAGTGCGCGGCGGCATCCCGGTCCTGTTTCCCATCGCTGGCGCGCTCCGCGGTGATCGCTATGAGATCGCCGGTCGCAGCTTCGCGATGCGTCAGCATGGGCTGGCTCGGCAGGCCAGCTGGGGCGTCCACAAGGTCGGCGGAGCGCGCCTGGTCTTGGAGTTCCGCAGCACGCCGGCGACGCAAGCCAGCTTCCCGTTCGAGTTCATCTATCGGCTGGCCATCGATCTGGAACACGCAGGGTTTCGCTCGCTGGTCCTCGAAAGCGAGATCGAAAACGTGGGTCGCGATGCCATGCCGCTGCACTTTGGCTTCCATCCCTATTTTCTGGTCACCGACGCTGAAAAGACAAAGACCCGTGTTTCGATCCCCGCGCGCACGCTGCTTGACAACCACACCGGCGAGCGCGGCGAGTGGCGCGGCGAAATCGACTACACCGCCAGCATCCAAGACCTGCACCTGGGCGATCTGTTCGGACAGACAGCGACACTGGACATCCCTGGCAAGCCCCGTCGCACGCTGACGTGGAGCGAGAGCTACTCGCAGATCGTCGTGTGGACGACGGCGCTGAAGGACTTCCTGTGCATCGAGCCGTGGAGCGGCCCCGCCGATGCGCTGAACAGCGGCGTGGGTCTGCACTCCGTGGCGCCCGGCCAGATCCATCGCGCTCGCTTCACGATCACGGTCTAGCTCGGTCCGGCGTCGCCCTACGCCGCAGCGTTTACTTAACAGTTAAAGCGGGATACGCTCTGTTCAGGGAGGCAGATTCTTGAGCAACGGCTCGCGCAGTAAGGACTTCCTGGACCTGGGCGACATCCTGCAGGCCGCCCGCGTTGTCGACGCAGCCAAGCTGGCACAGCTTCGCAGCGATGCACTGAAGCGCGGTCGACCGTTGTGGCACTCGGTGACCCACGACGAAGCGGCGACCGCCGACGAGCTATTCCGAGCCTTGCGCCAAGAAGTACGCGTGCCGGTGCTAGCCGCCGATCAGCTGCCGGCGATTTCGGTGCCGCCCGATCTGCTGCAGGCGATTCCCGCCAAGACCGCGCAGCGCCTGGGCATGATGCCGCTTGAACGATCGACGGACGGTCGACGCGTCGGTCTGGCCATGGTCGATCCGACCGACGACATCACGCCGCTGTGGCCGTCGCTGACCGCCGCCGGTGTCAGCGAAGTCCGCCGATTCCTGGTTCACCTGAGCACCTTCCGATTGGGGCTTGAGGCGTTCTATGGCGCGACGTGGCTACCCGACAGTCAGCTGGTCGAAGCGCCCAGCGTACCGATGGAAAAATCGGAAGCAGCGCTTGAAGTCGATTCGGAATCGCTGCTCGAATTCGACGAGCCCGGTGCCAGCCTGGCCGAGCTTGTCGCGGCCGCCAGCCACTCGGGTGGCAACCTGAGCCCAGTCAAGACCGGTCCGACGGTGACCGCCGCCAAAGTGGATGCCAGCGCCGTCCCCGCCCCGGTGCGTGGCAGCGCGTCAAGCGCCCACGCCGTGGCCGCCCCGGCAGGCAAAGGTCCGTCGGCGGGTCAGGGTTCGGGCCCAGCCGCCCTGCAGCCCGCCAAGCCGATCGCAACCGCGACCCCGTTGAACTATCGAGTCCGTCGCGAGGTGTCCCTGCCCGAGCTACCGGCCGCCGACATCATCATGCTGGATGAGCGATCGCGACCGCTGCGCGTGCCGGTTCTGGACGAAGCATCGCTGCCGGCGTTTCGGGCCGCCGCCGCGGCCGCTGCGGAAAAAGAGCCGCTTCACGAGACGCTGCTCGCCTTCAGCGAAGCCATCGCTGCCGTGCTGGACGAGGACACAGGATCCAGTCGTCCGGGCGCCATCGCTCGCCTTTCGCAGTCGATCGCCGAACGCCTGGGCTTCGCCCCACGCGCCGTCAGTGAACTGAAGCTGATCGCCCGTCTGTATGGCGTGCTGCGGACCCGTCTGCGTCGCACCGGAGCACTGCCCGGCGAAAGCAAAGGTGCGCTGGGCTTCGACAGTGCCCTGCCGCTGATGACC
>JAYRFD010000801.1:0-4690 GCA_041908565.1 Polyangia bacterium
AAAAGCTGGCTTACATCCCGCTTGCCACCGCGCAGGAACTTCTGCGCATGCCGGGGCGCGCGCTGGAAATTGCCGTCGGCATCGACGATCTGGATCGCGTCGACGAAGTCGCCGCCGGGCTGCGCGGCGTGCTGGGTCCTGACTTTGAAGTGGCGACCTTCCACGACATCGCGCGCTTCGATCGCGAAGCCAGCCAAGGCCGCGAGTCTGGCAACTGGATCACGTACGTCTTTCTGTGCGTCGCCTTGCTGGGCATCGCCAACACCATGCTGATGAGCGTGCGCGAACGAACGCGCGAGATCGGCACCATGCTGGCCATCGGCGCGCGCCGTCGTCACGTGCTGTCCTTGTTCTTGACCGAGTCCGCGCTGCTGGGTTTGCTGGGCGGTCTTTTGGGCGTCTTGGCCGGTGGTCTTTTGGTCTATCACCTGGGTCGCGTGGGACTGCGCCTGCCCGATCCAGATGGCGTGCGCATCAACGAATTCCATCCCTATGTCGGGCTGAGCTATCTGATCCAGGTCTTGCTGCTGGCTGTGCTGGGGGCGACGCTGGCGGCGCTGGTTCCCGCGCGACGGGCCAGCAAGCTGCGACCCATCGAAGCCTTGTCGCAGGTGTCGACATGATGGGGCTTGTTCGCCTTTTGGCCTTGGGCGTGCGCAACCTGCGGCGCAATCGCGGACGCAGCGCCATCACATCGGCATCGCTGCTGGTCGGTGTAGCCATGATGATCTTCGGCCAGGGGCTGCTAAACGGCGTGCAGCGAGGCGTCGTCGAAGACGCGGTCCTGTCGAAGATCGGCGCGATCCAGATCTATCGCGCCGGCTATTTGGAAGCCGAGCAGGATCTATTGAGCTTCGATCTGCCCGACGATCCGGCGCTGATCGCGCGCCTGCGAGCCGCTCCGGGCGTGCGTGCAGTCAGTCGGCGCTTGGCGTTTGACGGCATGCTCAGCAACGGCAGCATCTCGGCGCTGTTTGTTGCGACCGCGATTGATCCGCGCAGCGAATACGACGTCTGCCCACGCCGGCGCCGACAAGTCGCTGCGGGCTCGACTCCCCTTTCGGTTGGCGATGCGAACGGTGCCTTGTTGGGGCAGGTCTTGGCCGACGGCTTGGGGGCAAAAAAAGGCGCGACGCTGTACGCCAGTGCCACCACCAAGAACGGCGCGCCGAACGCGATCGACATCACGGTGCATGGTCACCTGCCAGACGCCAGCGGCGTGTTTGAAAACAAAGCCGGCGCCGTCCTGCCCTTGGCCTTGGCCCAGGATCTTCTGCGCATGCCGGGGCGCGTCACCGAATACGTCCTGCACGTCGATGATCTGGAACACGTCGATGACGTGGCTGCTGCACTGCGCACGTCTTTGGGCGATGGCTATCAGATCAAGACCTGGCGCGACCGACCGCAGATCCGCAACTTCGTGCAGACCATGGGCGTCATCATGGGCTTCGTCGCCTTCTTGCTTTCGATCTTGGTGATCAGCGTGATCGTCAACACCATGCTGATGAGCATCTATGAACGCGTCGGCGAGATCGGCACAATGCTGGCCCTGGGTGTCCGTCGCTGGCAGGTACTTATGCTGTTCCTGATCGAGTCGGCAGCGCTGGGCCTGCTGGGGGCGCTGGGTGGTGCGCTTTTGGGTCTGGTGCTGCTGCGGTTGACCCATGGAGGGATCGCGATGCCGGCGACTGCTCTTTCCGGCACCCTGCGGATCGTGCCGTTTATCAGCGGGACCTATGTCATCGGGTCCATCGTCACCGCAACGGTCGGAGCTATCGGAGCGGCGCTGTATCCAGCCTGGACGGCCGCGCGCATGAAGCCGGTAGACGCGCTGCGCGGATGACGCCGGCGGACGCGGTGCGCGGCGATCGATCCGGCGCTGCGCGGAATGCGGGGGAACCAAGGCTGCGAGCATCGGACAGCTACCGCGAATTCGCGTCTGTGAATTCACAGTCAAAGATCGCTGACCACGCCGGGCAAAAGTCGGCCATCATAGGCCAAACTCGACGCACTGGAGCGTGACTCGTGAGCCTGATCGCCAACGTCTTTGTGGGAATCGTTGCCCTGCTGCACACCTATTTCTTGGTGCTGGAGATGTTCCTTTGGGACAAGCCGACGGGGCGCCGAGTCTTTGGCCTGACCGCCGAGATGGCGACGGCGACCAAGACCTTGGCGGCCAATCAGGGCCTGTACAACGGCTTCTTGGTTGCGGGTCTTGTGTGGGGTCTTTTGCGCGGTGCAGAGGGCAAGGAGATCAAGCTGTTCTTCCTGGCCTGCGTCGTGGTCGCTGGCATCTTTGGCGCTGCTACCGCGAACAAGCGGATCCTGTTTGTGCAGGCGCTGCCCGGCTTGATCGCGCTGGTTCTGACCTGGCTTGCCTGATCGCAGTTCGGCGGTCGCAGTTCGGCGGTCGCAGTTCGGCGGTCGCAGTTCGGCGATCGCAGTTCGGCGATCGCTGCGTGCTGCCCGTCTGCTGAACATTCGCTGCCCGTCTGCTGAACATTCGCTGCCCGTCCGCTGAACATTCGCTGCCCGTCCGCTGAACATTCGCTGCCCGTCCGCTGAACATTCGCTGCCCGTCCGCTAAACGTTCGCTGCCCGCTCACGGACCGATCGCTGACCGATCGTGGGGCATCTGTTACATGCGCTGGCTGAGGGTCGAAAGGATGCTCTGAACGAGGGCTTCTGGCAGCACCCCAGCCGAATGTTCTTCGTCGCCGCCGTCGTTCCCACCATCGCTACTGTCGTTGCCACCGTCAGCAATGCCGCCCTGCAGCGCTTGTCTGCTGATGCGCATCGTCTGCCGGTAGGTGTTCAGGTAGTGAACGCAGGACGGGCAGACCGCCAAGTGGCGCTCGAACTCGTGCTGTTCGTCGGAGGGCAGGGTCCCGTCCAGGTAGTCGTAGATGAAGTCGATCAGCTGCCGACAGGTGATGTATGGGCGCTCGCTTAGCGGCATGGGACACTCCTTCCTGTCTGTGTGGCGGAATCGGGCGCTTGTTCTGACCCGGCTGGGCAGTCGATGTGCTCGACGAAAAGCGGAGCCAACAGGCCACGCAGGGCCTGACGCGCGCGATGCAGACGAACGCGCAGCGCACCCTCGCTGATTCCAAGTAGCTGGGCGGCTTCGCTGCTGTCGATCTCCTCGATATCGCGCAGCAACAGCACCGTACGGTACGCCACGGGCAGCTGATCAATGGCGGCGCGGACCTGCGCTTGCGTGTGCTTGGCCAAAAGCTCGACGTCGGCCCCGGCGCGCCACGGCTGGGTGTCGATGATCTGGTGCCCATCGGGCAGAAAGCGCGGCAGCAGATCTTCGATGGCCACTTCGCCGTGTCGACGCTGGGTACGCAGGCGCATCAGCGCTTTGTTGACGACGATTCGGTGCATCCAGGTGCGCAGCCGGGCTTCGCCAGCGAAGCGATCGATGCCTTCGAAGACGGCGATGAACGACTCTTGCACAACGTCCGCAGCATCCGCCTGGCTGCCCAGATAACGACGAGCAAGCTGCAGGAACATGCCGCCGTAGTCGCGGACCAGCCGTTCGAACGTCGCGGGATCTCTTCGGCGCAGCCCGGCGACCAGAACAGCGTCCTGGCCCTGAAAAGCGGCTGCCTCGTCGGTTTGATTCGTCGATCGCGAGCCATCCGCCAACCCCGGGGCGCCGGCGAATTCCGCCGGTCGTTTCGTGGTGTCGCCTGCAGTCACAAGACTGTTGTATCACGTCGGAGAAGGTGCCATCGTCTGTGCAAGGGATGGCGATGATCCTCGAAACTGAGCGCTTGATCCTAGAGCCGATCACCTTGGAGCTGGTTGAAGCCGTTCTGGCCGGCGACCGAGCCCGTTCCGAGGCGCTGGCTCGGGCCAAGTTTCCACGCGAGTGGCCCGGTCCCGCCGTCATCGAGCGTGCCTTCAAGGCCTATCCCGAGCAGGTGCGGGCCGATCCACAGACCCGGCTGTGGGGCGATCGGCTGATGATCACTCGTCAAGGCGAGCGTCGCGTCATCGGCAGCGTGATCTTTCATGGCTGGCCCGCCAACGGGATCGCTGATGTCGGCTACGGCGTCGAGATCGACTCGCAAAGCCGCGGCTACGCCACCGAGGGCACGCTGGCCTGCGTCGAGTGGGCGCTGCGTCAGCCCGGCATCCGCGCCGTGCGCGCGACCACCTTTCAGTGGCACCGAGCTTCCGTTCGCGTCTTGGAAAAGGTCGGCATGCGCATCATCGGCACCGAAGAGCACGAGATCCTGGGCGAGATGCTGGTGTTCGAGCGCGTCGAGCCACCGTCCGGCGGGCAGTAAGCCGCGAAGCGCATCGTGGTTGACCGCTGTCAGGCTCGGCTGATAAACGCAGGCCATGGCAACGATTGACAGCGCGGCTCTGGGGCGCAGCGTCCTTGGCGTCCTGATGGGCGTCGTAATCGGCGGCATCTTGATCTCGATGACCGAGATGCTGGGGCATCGGCTGGTTCCCTTGCCCGCGGATCTGGGGCCGATCACGCCCGAGCGCTGCAGCGAGGTGATGCAGCACCTGCGCCCGATCCACCTTCTGCCCGTCGGTCTGGCCTGGTTCATCGGCGCAACCGCGGGTGGAGCCCTGGCCGGGGCGGTGGCCCAGCGTCGACCGTTTCTGCACTGCGCGATCGTCGCTGCGTTCTTTCTGATGGGCGCGCTGTTCACGCTGAAGCAGT
>JAYRFD010000802.1:0-8283 GCA_041908565.1 Polyangia bacterium
ATCGAGGAAGCTCTTGCCGTAGGTGTGCAAGGCTCGCTCGCGATCGTCGCTGTGGGCCAGGTCAGAAAGCGCCGAAGGGGCGGCCAGCCGCGGCGCCGGCAGCATCAGATCGCGCGGGCTGGGCGGGTCGCTGGGGTCGGGCACGGCAACGCCCAAAAGCGCTGCGGCGGACTGCGCCAAGATCTGGCGCTCTTGCGGTCCCGGCAGCTGATCTTCGTAGCCCCACGCCCAGAAAGAGCGACAACGGTCGGTCGACGATGACATGCGTGCACGATACCGCATATAGTCCGCGCGCATGCAGCGTCTGGTTAGCGACATGGAGCGCGCGTTTTTCTTGCTCGATCGTGGGCACGCGTTCAACGGCTGCATCATCTTGTCGCTGCGTGGCCCGCTGTCGGAGTCACTTCTGCAGGCAGCGATGCGGCGGCTGGAAGCCCGGCATCCGCTGTTTCGCATTCGGGTGGAACGGACGCGGCCCGATGACGATCGACAGCTTCGCTTGACCGATGAAGGCGCGCGGCCGATGCCGCTTGTGGTGGTGCCGCGGCACAGCGACAGCACCTGGCAAGACGTCGCCATGGCTGAACTGAACTCGCGCTTTCCCGTCGACAGCGATCACCTGAATCGCCTGATCTGGGTGCGCGGGCGTACGCAGAGCGAGCTTCTTTTGGTCATCCATCACGTGCTGGCCGATGCGCTGTCGGCCGCCTATGCCATGCGCGATCTGGTGTCGGATCTGGCGCTGTTGTGGCGCGATGGCGAGCTGCCACCCGTGGAATCGCTGCCCCTGCGTCCGCCGCTGCCGCAGCTTCTGCCGGCGTCGACGCGTGGACTTTCGCGGATCGGCCAGATGAATGCGTTTTTCTGGAAGCACATCGCGGGCGGTCTGTTTCGGCGCGCGCGCAAGCTGCCCTGCGAAGGGCAGGTCCCGCCCGAGGATCGCCGCACATCCTTGGTGCATCGCACGCTGGGCGGCGCGGCGCTGCAGCGGCTGGGCGATGGCTGCAAGCGCAACGAAACGACGATTCATGCCGCGCTGTGTTCGGCGCTGCTGCTGTCCACGCTGGATGTGGCCTTCGCCGAAGAAAAGCAGCAACAAAAGCCGCTGACCCTGGGCTGCTGGAGCGCCGTCAACCTGCGTGGAGAGCTGGATCCGCCCGTCGGTGAAGAGCTGGGCTTGTACATCTCGCAGGTCACGACGTTCCATCGCCTGCTGCGGCGCGGGCAGCCGCCCCCGTCGCTGTGGCAGCTAGCGCGCGAGGTCAAAGCGCAGCTGGGCCGCACGCTAAAGAACGGCGAGCAGTACCTGACCTTGCCGATGATCGGTCTGTTCATTCCTTTCGGAAAGAACCCGGGACCGCGCTTCGTTCGTCGCTTCGATGGCGCTTCGCCGGCGGCGATCGGCGTGACCAACATCTCGCGTTTGCCGGTGCCGTCGGCGTTTGGACCGTTTGCGATCGACAACTTCCACATGGTGGTCAGCCCCAGCGTGGTGACCCGCGTGTTGGCGGCGATCACGACGTTTGGCGATCGCCTGAACCTGAACCTGCTTTATGCAGAGCCGCTGGTATCGCGGGCCCGCGCGACCGCCATCGTCGATGGAGCGCTGGGCTATTTGGCGGATGCCATCGCCGAAGAAGCCGATGCAGCCGGCGACAGCAGGGCGCGCGGCATGGTGGCCAGCGCTTCTCGTACCGCAAAGGCCCGCGAATAGACGACCTGGCGCAAGGCCGCCATTCGCCGATCGTTGGCCAGCGGCACAAGCAGCGGGCAGCGTTCCAGCCACAACAGATCGGACAGGCCGGCATCGACGCTGCGCGCAACGCTGCGCACCGCTTGTTCGTGCTGACCGAAGGCCGCTTGTAGCTCGGCATGCATCTGGAAGAAGAACGTGCGTCCGCGGGGACTGCTTTTGTCCGACGCAAGTCCCGCCGCCAGCACCGCTTGCGGTTCAAAACGAGTGCGGCGCGCCGCGGCCTGCAGCAGCAGGCTGGCCCGCGCAAACTTACCGGCGACTAGCTCTGGATCGCGCAGGTACGCTTCGGCCCGTTTGCTGTCACGCAGCCACAGGCACAGTCGCGCACGCAGGATCCACTGGATGGCAAAGGTCTGATCGATCAGCGATCGATCAGCCAGAAGCTCATGCGCACGGTCGACGTGCCCCAGCAGCGCCAGCACGCGTGCCTGATCGGCGACGACGCGCACCAGCCCCGGATCCTGGACCCGCGCTTGGGCCAGGTGTTCCATGCCCTCGCGCACCGGACCGGTCTCGATCAGGATGCGACCCAATAGCTCGTGCGCATCCGACAGATCGGGACGAATCGACAGCGCCTTGGTGCTTGCTTGCATGGCGGAAAGCGCGTCGGCGCCTTGGAAGCGAACGCTGGCCAGCGCCAGGTGCGACTCGGCTCGTCGGGGCTGCAGGGTCACCAAGCGCTCGGCGGCTGCCACGGCATGATCTGCCGCATCCTTGTCGCCATAGAACCACAGCCGTGACTGCGCCAGCGCGTAGTACATCAGCAGTCGCGGCTCGCCCGGCGATCGCGCCAGCGCTCTTTCAAGCAGCTGTACGCCCTGCTGCACGCTGGTCAGATCGCCGCGTTCGTACAGCGCGCGAGCCCGCAGGTATTCGTCGGCCGGGCCCGCAGTTCCTGGCGCGGCACCGACCGGTGATGGGGCTGCGGTGGGCGGTGGAGCTGCACGTTCCGCGGGTTCATCGGCGTGCGGCGTCAGGCCCAGCACCTGCACCATGTCTTGAATCAGCGACTCGGTTAGCTGCAGCAGGTTCGACTCGCAGCAGTCGCTGCGCGCCGAAAACACCAGCCCGCCTTCCGGCACGCGGAATAGCTGCAGCGACAAGCGCAGGGAATCGCTGGGATGGCGCAGCGTGCCGCGGATCAGCCAGCTTGCGGACAGGGTGCGGGCAGCGATCAGCGGTTCGCGCTGGGCGGTCGGCAGGCTGGCCAGCGCCGCTTGACTAAAAACGTAGACGCCGGGCAGCGCACCCAGGGCCTCGCCGATCTCGCGAGTCAGGCCGATGGCCAGATCCTCGTCTTCGCGGGGGCCCAGGTTTTCGATGCGAAAGACCAGAAGGCTGTGCGGTGTCTGCGGTGGGCGCGATGCGATGCGAGCCGTCATCAGCGCCGCAACATCGGCCGATTCCCCCGCATCCTGCGCGTCCCCAGCGCCCGACGGCATCGTCGACCCCGCAGCAACGGAATGCAGAGCATCGCGCGTCATCGCAGCCGCAGTCGTCGGGGCTCGATCGATGGGCGGCACTACCAGGGCCTGGGTCTGTTCACCCGACAGTCTCTGGACGGCTTGGCGCAGCGCCGACGCCAGATCGCCCGCCGTTTGAAAGCGATCGCTTTGTGAGACCGCCAAGCAGCGCGTGATGATGCCGGCGATCTCGGGCCCCAGATCGGGTCGCAAGGATCGCGGATCGGGCGGCGGTCGCAGCAGGCGAGCAGCCAATACAGCGACGGTGGATGTGCCAGAAAATGGCGGCTCGCCTGTCAGCAGCTCATACAGCACGGCGCCCAGCGAATAGACATCGGTTCGCGCATCGACCGGCTCGCCATTTAGCTGCTCGGGCGAGATGTACATCGGTGTCCCGTCGAACTGCAGGGGGCTACCCCGCCCGCCGCGATCCGACTTGCGGCTGCCATCGCCGACCGGGCCGGCGCTGCTGGATGGACTTTTTGTCGACGGACCACGCACCTGCAGCAGCGCGCGAGAGATACCGAAGTCAGTCACCACCACGCGACCGTCGTGCGCAAGCAAGATGTTGTCCGGCTTCAGATCGCAGTGCACCACACCGCTGTGGTGCGCCGCATCCAGGCCCGCGCAGATCTGATCGACCAGATCGACCAAGAATGACAACGGCATGGGACGTCGCCCGCCGCGCTCGCGATCGACCATGCGCTGCGTCAGCGACTGCCCCGACACCAGCTCCATCGTCAGAAATTTTTCCCCTTCGTGCTCGCCGATGTCGAACACGCGGGCGACGTTGTGGTGGGTCACGCGGCGGGCCAAGCGGACTTCGTTGCGGAAGCGCTCGACGGTGGTGGCGTCGCCGATCAGCTCTTTGCGCAGGACCTTCAGGGCGACGACTTCGTTTAGCTCGGCATCGCGGGCGCGGTACACGCTGCCGCTGGCCCCGACGCCCAGCAGTTCAAGCAGCTCATAGCGACCGCCATACAGCGGGGTGGCCAGAGCCGACAGATCCAGAAGCGCCTCTTCACCGGTGTGCCTGCTGCCGGTGACCCGCGGCCCCCCGCCGGTACGACTTGTCATGATGGCTGCATTATCGCTTGGCGTTGGCGCGCGAAGGAATGGCGGACCGATGGCATGCCCCGGCACAAGATATTTCATCAAATTCTGCGACCTTGGCTGCGGCTCTTGCCCGACAGAAAACGACATGATGCAGTCGTACGATGAAGCTCAGGCTGCGATCGCTTACTGGGGGGCTGGTTGCGCTTGGCTGGCTGACGCTGGCGGGCTGTTCTTCCGAGGGCGGCAACGGATCGGGCGGACCTGCCTGCAGTGATATGTCGCTGGGGGTCTGCAAGATCGCCGACGCCGGTGTGCGACACATCGCGCTGTCGACGCCCGGTGCCAACGGCTTGGCCGTCGATCCGGAAAGCGGCTTGGTCTATGTCGTCATCAATGGCGAGACCGGCGTGTGGTGCGGCGGCTCGCAGCGCTATCCCGAGAGCCTGAGCATCGTCGATCCGGCGCAGAGCAAAGAGAGCGCCAGCGTACCGACCGGACCGGGTCCTGTCTGGCCGCTGGTCGATCAAAAACGCAAGCGAGTCTACGTCGCCGCATCGGGCGCGGCCGGCACCGTGGTGGTCCACAACCCGACGAGCGGAGCGATGGAGCGTTCGTTCACGCTGGGCGGTCGCCCGCATGATATGGGGCTGGATGTCAGCGGCGATCTGATGTTGGTCAGCAACACGTTCGACAAATCGCAGACGTATATCTCGCTGCTCAACGTCAACAGCGGCGCGGTGGCCGCGAACCTTCAAGTGCCTGAGCTTCCGCACAAGATCGTCGTCGATGAAGCCGGTCGCACGGCCTATGCCGTCAGCCTGGGCAAAGGCGAGATCACGGCCGTCAACCTGGCCACCGGGAGCAAGGGCGCGACGTTTTCGTCGGGCTCGATTCCGCAGACCTCGGCCATGGTGTTTTCGCCGCGCCGCCGCCTGCTGTATGTCGGCAAGACCGGCGGATCCACGCCGGGCAGTGGATCAACGATCGTGGGCGTCGATGTCGACGGCCTGTCGATCAAGGCCGAGGTTGGTACGTTCACCCCGGCAGCCAGCATGCCGACGCGCCCCTGGGGAGGCTTCGGCCTGGATGATGAAGGCGGCCTGCTGTATGCGGCGGTAGCCAACTCCAACCTGGTTGCCGTCGTCGATCTGCAGACCAACAAGCCGCTGGCGGTCTTTGAAGTCGATGCCTGCCCGTGGGCCGTTGTTCTCGATATCCCGCGCGGAGTCGGGTACGTGTCCAGCAATGGTGCGGCTGCGCTGACTGTGTTCCAGCTGGCCAAAGTCAAAGCGGCACTGGGGCGGTAGAGACCGCGCGCGGGTACGTGTCTGCTCAAGGCTTGTGGCGTGCGGTCAGCCTGCGATCTCGACGTGCACGAGCTTGCGTAAGACCCTCGCATCGGGCGGGCGATTCGCGCATGCTAGCGGTCACCTATGTCGGACGTGTCCCCATCCCCGGTGGTTGTCGACACAAGCCACGCACTCTCTAGCGAACAGGCACTGTCGGCGCTGGCCACGCGGCCACGCGGGCTGTCGCGAACGGAAGTGACCGAGCGGCTTGAGCGCTTTGGCCGAAATGAGCTGCCGCAGCCCAAGCCCACGTCGGTGCTACGCGTCTTCTTCCGCCAGTTCTTGAGCCCGCTGGTCTACATCCTGCTGTTTGCCGCGGCGATCTCGGTGGCGCTGCGCGACTTTTCAGATGCGGCCTTCATCCTGGTGGTCCTGTGCGTCAACGCGCTGATCGGTACGGTGCAAGAGTTTGGTGCAGAGCGCAGTGCGCAGGCTCTGCGCGCCTTGACGGTGCCCAAGGCCTTTGTCCTGCGCGATGGACAAGATCATGAGATCCCCGCCGAAGAGCTGGTCCCAGGGGACATCGTCATCGTCGAAGCGGGAAGCAAGGTGCCCGCCGATCTTCGCCTGATCTCGGGCGGGGGCATTGAAGTCGACGAGTCTCTGCTGACCGGAGAGTCGGTGGCGGTGAACAAGTCGGCTGCGGAGGTCCTTGCCACCGATACAGCGGTTGCCGAGCGACGCAACATGGCCTTTGCCGGCACCTTGGTCACGCGGGGCCGAGCCCACGGTGTCGCCGTCGCCACCGGAAGCCAGACACAGCTCGGTCGCATCGCCACCTCGCTTTCTTTTGGGGAAGCAACTCGCCCGCCGCTGCTTCTGCGCATGGATCGCTTCAGTCGGCGGATTGCACTGCTGATCTCTGTTGCGGTGGTGTTGCTGGGTGGGGTTGCGGTGCTGCGCGGGGGCTCGCTTGGATCGGTCTTCTTGCTGGCGGTCGCACTTGCCGTATCGGCCATTCCCGAAGGGCTGCCCGTCGCGCTGACCGTCGCTTTGAGCATCGGCGCCCGCCGCATGGGGCAGCGCCGAGTCATCGCGCGGCGCTTGGTCGCAGTGGAGGCCCTGGGGTCCTGCACATTCATCGCGTCCGACAAGACCGGCACGCTGACGATGAACGAGCTAATGGCGCGCGTCGTTGTGTTGCCGCAAGAGCCACCCCACAGGGTCCTTGGCCAAGGCAACCAGCCAGCGGGCAGCGTCGAGACCAGCGCTGAGAACCAAGAACGGGTCCAGCGGCTGTGTACGGCCGCGGCCCTGTGCAATGACGGCTTCTTTGGCCTGCGCGAACAGGCCTGGGTACACCACGGCGATCCAGTTGACGTCGCGCTGCTGGTGCTGGCGCACAGAGCCGGTGTGCAGCATGCAACGCTGGACCTGAGTCATCCGCGAATCGCCGAGATTCCCTTTGAACCCGAGCATCGCTTTGCAGCCACCCTGCATCGCCATACGCACGGCCCTTTGGCCGTGGTCAAGGGCGCGGGCGAGCGCATCCTGCCCATGTGTTCGCGCATGGCGACGGTCGCTGGTGATGTCGCGATCGATGCGCAGGGCCTGGAACAGCAAGCCACCGCGCTGGCCGCCCAGGGCTATCGCGTGCTGGCCTTGGCGCAAGGCCGCATCGATCCAGCAGGTCAGGAGCGGGTGGATTTTTCCGCTGCGCAGCTACGCGATCTGACCTTTCTTGGTTACGTCGGCATGATCGATCCGCTGCGGCCCGAAGCGAAGGACGCGATTGCGGCGTGTCAGGCGGCCGGTATCCAGGTCGCCATGGTGACCGGCGATCATCCACTGACAGCGCTGGCCATCGCGCGCGATCTCGGCTTCGCCGAGCGTGAAGAGCAGGTGGTGACAGGAGCCCGGCTGGCGCAAGCGGCGGCGCAGGGCGACGCGGTGGTCGATGCGCTGGTGCGCGATGCGCGGGTCTTTGCGCGCGTTGAGCCAACGCAGAAGCTGCAGATCGTGCAGGCGCTGCGCCGCCTTGGGCACTTTGTCGCAGTGACGGGCGATGGGGCCAACGATGCGCCGGCCCTGCGCGCCGCGCACATCGGCGTGGCCATGGGCGAACGCGGCACCGATGTCGCCAAGGAAAGCGCCGATCTGATCCTGGCCGACGACAACTTCGCCTCGATCGTTGCAGGGGTCGAAGAAGGGCGGATCTCGTACGCCAACGTGCGCAAGGTCATCTATATGTCGCTGGCCAGCGGGGTGGCCGAGGTTCTGCTGTTTGTCTATGCCACGGCGATCGGTCTGCCGGCGCCGCTGTGGCCGGTGCAGCTTCTGTGGCTGAACTTGGTGACCAATGGCATCCAGGACGTCTCCTTGGCCTTTGAGCCAAGAGAAGGCAGTGAGCTCAAGCGACCGCCGCGGTCCCCCAGCGAGCCGATCTTTAACCGCCTGATGATCGAGCGGGTCACCGTGTCGGCGCTGTGGATCTCGCTGGTGGCGTTCGCCGCCTATGCGTGGCTGCTGCGCGCTGGATATTCCTTGGCCGCGGCGCAAAACGGTGTGCTCTTGCTGTTGGTCTTGTTCGAAAACATTCAGGCTGGCGACAGCCGATCCGAGACCACGTCCGCCTTCCGCTTGAATCCGTTGCGCAATCCTCTGTTGCTGATTGGGACCGCCACTGCTCAGCTTCTGCATATCAGCGCGATGTACATCC
>JAYRFD010000803.1:0-3693 GCA_041908565.1 Polyangia bacterium
AGCAGGCGCAGCATCTGGTTTGCGGGCAGCCGCGCGCGCGCGGCCTGCCGGCTGGCCGTCACATCGGCCAAGAAGCCATGCCACAGGATCGATCCGTCGGCCTGTCGGCTGGGAATCGCCAGGCTGCCGACCCAGACCTCGGGCTTTTGGTGGTGCTGGATGCGCATGCTCATGCGCCACTCGCCCAGCGTTTTCGCGGATCGCTGCATCAAGATCTGCTCCCGCCGCAGATCCTTGGGATGGATGTGCTGCAGCAGAGACGATGTGTCGTGCGACAGCGCCTTCAGATCGACGCCATACAGATCGGCCGCCTGCGGACTCAGGAAGGGAAAGCTGGTGTGTCCGTCGGGGCGCAGCAGGAACGAGAAGATCACGCCCGGCACCGCATGCACCAAGTGCTGGAAGCGATCGCGTTCTTGCCGAAGCGCTTCTTCGTACAGCTTGATCTCGTGGATGTCGGTGCAGGTGCCGATCCACTTCTGGATGTTTCCCTGCGCGTCGCGCGTGGGCACCTGGCTGCTGACATGCCAGCGATACATGCCGTCGGCTCGACGCAGGCGCTTGCTGACCTCGGCCCCGCTGCCTTCGTTGCGAATCTTTGACCACGTCTTCATCACGGTGGCGCGGTCATCGGGGTGGATCATGTCCAGCCAACCCCAGCTCAGCAGCTCTTCAAGCTTCTTGCCGCTGTAGGACAACGCGTGCGCGTTGAAGAAGTCGATATCGCCGCCCGGGTTGGCCGTCCACACGATCTGCTGCTGCGCATCGGCCAGCTGCTGATAGCGTCGGTTGCTTTCCTGCAGCGATTCAGCCGCTCGCACGCGGTCTGTTACATCAAACAGCATGCCGTGCCACAGCGTGCTGCCCCCCGGCTCTGCGACGGGAGCCGCATACGTCTCAAGCCAGATCTCGCCGCGCTGCGGATGACGAACGCGATACTCGCAGCGCCACGCCGAAAGGCTGCGGGCCGCTTCCCGCAGCGTGCGCCGTACGCGCGGCAGATCCTCGGGATGGATCACATCGGCCGGCTGCAGCGCATGGTGCGTCACCTCTTGCGGGTTGAAGCCCAGCAGGCTCTGCATGTTCGGGCTGATGTAGGGATATTCAATGCGACCGTCGGGGGACAGGCGGAAGCTGTGCAAGACGGCGGGAGCCACCGATGCCAGCGTCTCGAAGCGATCGCGCTGCGCGCGCCGCGCGGCTTCTGTGCGCTTCAGATCATCGATGTCGATGGCCAAGCCCAGCCATTCGCTGATCTGCCCCCGCTCGTTGATCGAAGGGACACAGTGCGCCAGGAACCAGCGATAGTTGTCGCTGGCCGCACCGCGGACGCGAAGCTCGCTGCGGAACGGTCGACACTGCTGGCTGGCTTCATCGAAGCGACGACGGATCTGCAACAGATCGTCGGGATGGACCAGCCGCGACAGATCCACGCTTCCGTCCATCGCCAGGGCGGCGTATTCCTGCCCGCGGCTGCTGACAAACGCCACAGAGCTGTTGCCACCCATCCACCAGACGATGCCCGGCAACAGATCGGACAGCTGACGGAAGCGGCGCTCGCTTTCTCGCAGTGCGACCCGCTCTCGCTTGTGCTGCGACAGGTCTCGAACGGCCGACACCGCCAGGAACTGCTCGCCCGCTTGAAACGCGGACATGCGCACCTCGACCGGAATGCGGCGGCCGTCTTTGCGCACGTGGACGGTCTCGAAGGTGACGGCTTCACCACACAGCAGCCGTTCGCGCAGCCGGTGCGTCGTTAGCTTCGATGGAAACTTGGGATCGAACAGCAGCGGCGTCTGGCCGATCAGCTCTTCCGCGCTGTAGCCCAAGAGCTGGGTGGCTGCCTCGTTGACCTGCCTGATCACGCCGCCTTCGCCATGCAGGAACAGCGCTTCCGCGGTGCCATGCAAGAGGGCTGCGTGGAGTTCGCTGCTCTCCTCTTGCGGGGCGATCTCGGGCACTCGCTCGCGGGCCGTGACGATCATGCCGTGCCAAAGATCGTCCTCGTGCTCGTCGCGGGTGGCGCGCCCTTCGACCCAGCGGGGCGACGCGTCGGCATGCTGCAGGCGGAAGGTGCAGTGCCAAGGCGTCTGGTGGGAAAGGGCCTGCCGGCTGCTGTGGTGCAAAAGCGCGCGATCTTTGGGAAAGATGCTGGCTTCCAGCAGGGCCAGGCCGTCTTCCGCCGCGCATAGCTCGTCGACCGAGCAGCGAAACAGCGAGGCCATCGCCGCGTTGCACAGGACGAACTTCAGGCGACCATCGGGCTTCTGGCGTGCGCTGAACAGCGCGCAGGGAACGCCCGCCAAAAGCTTGCGCTGCGAGATGTCGGTATGCGCGTCCGGCTGCGGCTGGCTTGGGGGCTGGCGGCGCTCCGTCGGGTTGGGCGGGGACGAAGGCGGCCGTTGGCCTGGGGGGGCCTCTTCCGTACGGGGCGTCGCGAGGCTCTCACCTCGGCTCGCATGCGGCACATCGGGCTCGCGGTCCCCCAAGGCTCCTCCCATGTATGGATATTATCTCTCGATATGTATTTCCGCTGAAGTGCTTTCTGAAGGATCGCTATTTTGCTGCGCCAGCGTCGAACCATAAGCCCAAGCGCGCGACCTTTGGGGGCAGGTCACGGGCTGGGCAGGGTCAGCGCGTCACGGCTGCGCGGTGGCTTGCGACCAGGCCGGTCAGGGCAGGAAGCAGGGCAAGCAGGGCGCGGGTGCGATGCGACATCCGGTTCTTTTCATCGGCCGACAGGCAGCCGAACGACAGATCGCCGCGCTGCGATGGAATCCCGGCCTGCAGAAGCTCTGCCGTGTCGGGGACAAACAGCGGATCGTAGCCAAAGCCACCGACCCCCGATTCACTCGCAAGCAGGCGACCGCGGCAGGCGCCCTCGGCATACTGCGGGGCGGGGGGCACAGGGATCGTCGGCGCTGCTGCGGCAGACTTCGCAGCGGGCACTGGCGCATGCAGGCACAGCACGCAGACAAAGCGAGCGCTGCGGCGATCCGGCGGAACGTCGGTCAGGCGGGCCAGCAGCACCTGCCGATTGCGCGCATCTTGCGTCTGCCCAGGCGCCGGCGATCCGCCAAAGCGCGCCGAGTGCACACCTGGGGCGCCATCCAGCGCATCGACTTCCAGACCGCTGTCATCAGCCAGCGACCACAGACCCGTGTGCTGTGCCGCATGCCGAGCTTTGATCAGCGCGTTGCTGCGACAGTCGGGCCCATCTTCCACCGCTGCTTCGTGCACCCCCAGATCGTCCAGGGAACGCAGGTCCAGGGCGTCGGCCAGCGACGGCGCATGCTGGGCCAGAAGCGCCCGTAGCTCGATCACTTTGTGCGCGTTGTGGGTCGCCAAGCACAGTCGCAGGCGGGTCCCGGCTGCGGTCTGCACGGGGGGCACGGCGTCGCGCATGATCAGCCGCTCACCGTCGCGCTGCGCAGGGCCTCTTTTTGTAGTGCGAACAGCTGACCGATGCCGCGCTCGGCCAGGCTGACCAGGCGGTCTAGCTCGGCCTTGCTGAAGGTTCCCTGTTCGCCCGTGCCCTGCACTTCGACGAACTGCGGGTCGAAAGCGCCGTCGGAAAGCGACTGCGCCATGACGATGTTCATGTCGACCTCGGCCCGCGAGTCTTCTTCGTACGGCAGGTCCAAGCAGGGCCGTCCGTCGATCCGCCCGACCGAGATCGCGGCGACGGCGCAG
>JAYRFD010000804.1:0-6960 GCA_041908565.1 Polyangia bacterium
TCCTGCCGCAGATGCGTGCTCTTGCCGAGACGGTTTGGCGTCTGGTTCGTCGCGACCGCAGCCAGAGCGCGGTTCACCTTATCAGCCGCGTGCTGGGAGAGCTGGACCTGTCTGGACAGGAAGCCAAAGCGCAAAGCAAAGAACAGCGAGCTTACTTGCTGAATTTGCGCGGAGTAATCCTGGCGCAGCGCGGTCAGCACGACGAGTCACTGGCCGACCTGCTGTCCGCCCACCGCGAGCTATCGCACTGGCCCGTCCCTCTGTACAACCTGGGCTTGGCGTACAAGCACACGCGTCGCTGGACCGAAGCGGCCGAGATGCTAGAGCAAGCATCGGCCGCTCTGCGATTGAAGACCGGGCGCTTGGCGTCGGTGTTGGGGCAGGGCAGTGGGCTGCAGCGGGCCATCGGCTGGAACCTGGGCATTGCCCTTACTGCCGTCGGGCGAATTGCCGCAGCTCGCGAAGCCTTTCAAGCCTGCAGCGCCGCCGTCTCGCGCACTTCGGGGGGCGACTTGGGGCTGGCTCAGCTGTCGCTGCCGACGCAGGGACCGTATTCCATCGAGCGCGTCTGGGTGCAGCGCATCGATCCTGTGCGGGCACGCATCCTGAGCGTGGTACGGTACGGCGCACCGTGCCAGTTCGGGGATGTGGTGCTTGTCGATAACAGCTCGTATCAGACGGGCTACAGCGACGGCTTGCAGAGCAACGAAGCCGAAGAGGGCGAAGCGGAAGAGAGCCAGAACGGCTTGGTTTTCCTCGACGCGCTTGAATCGGCGGGCTACGTCCTTCACGTCGTGCAGGGCGGCCCAGCGACGCCCGGACAAGCCATGGCGCTGACCGAACGCATGCGCGAAGCCGGACTGCACATCGAAGTGTGGTCACTGACTATGCGCCTGCCGGGGGGCGCGCAGAACAGTACGGAGCCTGCCACCGACGAGCGAGGAGCTCCGCTGTGTGCCGGTTTGGTCCTGCCCATGGGGATCAGTGGGACGTCCGGCACGCGCTGGCCCGAGACCGAGTCGCCGATCAGCCACCTGCAGGGGACGCCCGTCGCCGAGCACGCGGTGTCGGCGCTTAACCAAGCCAGCACGGAACTGGCCGTGCCGCTGTATGCACCGACGCTGTTGGCCGCCGCGGGGGACGAATTGGGAGCCGCCCGTCACCGCAAGGCGCTGCGCCGCGGTGCTGGCAGTCGCTAGCGGTTCGCGGTCATGGCCACCGCCCTGCCCTCGGCTCGCTCCCTGAATCATGCGGGGGGTGGTCGATCGGGGATGGGGCCGCTTGCGGATCGAGGATGTTCCGTCCCTGTTCCACTGCAGCACCGTGCGCTGTTGCGGGGCCTGCTTGCGGTGGCGGATGGCCTGCGGGCCGCACTGCTGCACGGGCTGTTTCCCCGCCTGGGCCTGACCGGACGAGCGCTGATCACCCAGCCGGTTCTGCGCGTCGCTGTGGGCGGATCGTTCGGGGTGGCGTTCGCGCTGCTTCTGACGTGGAGCATGCCGCTTTTGCTGCTGGCCTTTTCGCCGCTTCTTTTGGGCATTCCGCACCTTGTTTCGGACATCCGATACTTGATTGTTCAGCCGGGCTATCACCGACGGCTGTGGCTGGCGGGTCCGGTAGGGCTGGGGCTCTTGGGCGCGGCCTTCGGCCTGGGTATGCGAGCGGGCCTGCTGTCGACGGCGCTGACGCTGGTATTGGCCGTTTCGCCGAACAATCAGTCGCGATGGCACGGTGGTTTGCGTCGAGCCCTGGGCTTGCTAATCGTCGCTGGTCTTGCCGTCATTGGCTGGCGCACCGACTGGTACTGGCTGGATCTGGCCATGGCCCACGCGCACAACTTCATCGCCGTGCTTTTGCTGTCGCTGTGGGTGTCTTCGCGGACCCGCCAAACCAACGAGCCGCACAGCGCGCTGACCTGGGCGCCCTTGGGGCTGTTCCTGCTGGCGGCTGTGCTGCTAGCCAGCGGTGGCCTGACGGCACGCCCGACGGGACTTTTGGCCCTGGCTGGCGACGACCGACTGAATCTGGATGGAGCGCGCTGGACGCTGGCGCCCTATCTGCAGCCAGATCTGGGGACGCGCGTCGTGCTGCTGTTCGCCTTCGCGCAAGCCGTGCACTACACCGTTTGGCTGCGTCTGTTGCCCGATGTCACGCGTGAGCGGCCCACGCCCCGCAGCTTTCGCGCCAGCGTGGACGCCCTGCATCGCGATCTGGGGCCGGGGCTATTGGCCATCGCTGGCGTGCTGGTCTGCGCGCTGATCGTGTACGCCTGCTTGGATGTGGCCGTCGCGCGCGATCACTACTTTCGCATCGCCATGTTTCACGGCCATCTGGAACTGTGCGCGCTGGCCCTTTGGTGGGTCGAAGGCATGCCGTCGCTGCCGGTGCGCAGGCGCCCATCGCTCGTCGCCGCGTCGACCGAAGGCTTGGCTGCCAGCGGCACTGCACGGGCCGGATCGGCTATGCACGCACCGTCGCCAGTCGACGGTAACAGCTGATCAGCGTCTGGCGTTCGTGTTCCCAACACAGCTCGGCTTCGGCCAACCGGCGGGCCGCCTGCTGCTGATGGAACAGGCGCTGCGGGTCGGCCTGCAGCGCGCGCAGCGTCGAGGCCAGCGATTCGACATCGTCCGGCACGAACAGCTGGCCCACTGTCTGGCCATGACTCAGATCCTGCAGGATGTGGCGGCTGCCTTTTTGATCGGCTGCGACGACGCACAGACCAGCCATCAGGTATTCGAACACCTTGCTGGATGTCGCCAAGCGTCGGCTTTCGCAGTCGGGCAGGTGCACCGACAGCCCCACGTCGTGCCCTTCGTCGATGGCGGCGCGCACCAGGGCTTCCGCTCCCGGCAGGCGCGGCTTCAGCGTCACGCGCGACGACAGACCCAGCTGATCAATGCGCGCTTGCAGGCCGGTGACATCGCGCACTCCCCCTCGCAGCGTCAGCGCCGCATGGGGAAGCCGGGCCAAGACCTGCAGCGCCGCATCGACGCCGGGCTGGTCCAGTCCGACCCAGCTTCCGTGCAAAAGCAGGCGCAGCGGTCGTTCTGCCGAAAACGCCGTCACCGCCTGACGAGACGGGGCCGGCACGCAGGCCGGGACGTTGTGCAGAACCTGCGGCGTCGCAACGCCATAGCGACGGGAAAGCTCGTCTGCCAGCAGCGCATTGACCGTGAAGTTTTCCGCCGATCGCCGAATCAGCTGGCCTTCCACATGCGCGCGCGCCCGGCGTTCCAGCGTCGATAAGCTCGGCCGCTCGTCGACGTATAGCTCGTGCGCGTCATAGACAAAGCGCCGCCCCAAGATCCACGCCGCCCAGGCGGCCGGCACCAGCGTATCCAGGTCGTTGGCGTGGAAGATGTCGGCGTCGCTGTGCAGGGCGGCCGCCAGAAGCTCTAGCGCGCTGGGGGCGACCCAAAGCTGCGGCAGCGGCCACTTTGGACCCAAGTACGCCGTGCCCACAGCCGCCACCCGTCGACGCAGAGCCGATGCCAGCCAGCGCAGGCGAGGCGCGATGCCCAAGCGCCGTCGATCGATGCGGACCACCTGCAGGCCCGGCACATCCGGCAGCACCGCAGCGTCGGCCGGCGGATCGTTGGGCCCCAGCACGCCCAGCAAGCACAGCGGATGGCCGGCACGCGCCAGGGTCTCGGCATGACGCAGCACGCGCCCGTCGTACAACAGCGGATTCCCGGCCAGCATGCAGATTCGCAGAGGCCGCTCCGTCGCCATCATGAGCAGAAGTTATCTCATGGTTGACGCCGCTTGCTGCATCTGATTTTGTCGCGGCGCAAGGAGGCTCGGATGTCTGCTCGTCTGTCTTATCGTCTGGCTGGGCTCTGGTGGCCGTTGGCTTTTTCGGTGCTGGTCGCGCCGCTGTGGCTGGCATCTTCGTGTGTGTCGCCCAACGCCGACTACTGCCCGGAAGACAGCGACGAGCTGCGCTGCCGTCGGCCCACCGACGACACACCGGACCTGGCCATGGACGATCCGCGCAATGATCTAAGCGGCCAGCCCGTCGATTTGGCCGGCGCCGATCAGAGCACCGCCCAGGACATGGCGGGCACTTCCTTGGATATCGACAAGCCGGGGCCGTACAAGACCGCCGTGCTCGAGGTCCCGGTCTATGTCACGGGGGGCACGACGCGCACGACGGTGATCGGTCCTTCCGACGACGGCGCGACGCTGACCATGCGCGGCGCTCCATTTCCGGTCGTTGTGCTGTCGCCGGGCTTCACGCTGGCGACCAGCTATTTCACCAACTACGGGCAGCGCTTGGCCAGCTACGGCATCGTCACCGTCATGCAGAAGGTCGGGAACGAAGTCGACCACAGCAAGTACCGCGACGACACCATCGAGCTTCTGGACTGGCTGGAAAAGCCCACCGGCCCCGAAGCCAGCAAGGTCCGCGGTCGCCTGGACAGTAGCAAGCTGGGCTTGGTCGGACACTCGCTGGGCGGGACGATCAGCCTGCTGGTGGCCGCGTCGGATCCGCGCGTCAAGGCGGTGTTCGGGCTGGACCCGGTCGATTCGCAGTCGGTGCCGGTCAAAGACCTGCTGACCAAGATCAAGCTGCCCACCGGCGTCCCCATGGCCTTCGTCGGCGAGACCATTTCCAAAGGCGGCGGCATGCCTTGCACGCCCGCCACGCGCAACTACGAAGTCCTGTTCGCGGCGGCGCCGATGCCCGCCTTCGCCATCACCGTGATCGGCGCTGCGCACAATGACTTCATCGACCTGTGCGGACTGGCCTGCGCCATCTGCCCCGGCGGCACTGCGATGAAAGAACGCACCAACCGCTTGGCCATCCGCTACATCACCGCATACTTCCTGCGCCACCTGCGCGGCGACGCTCGCGCCGAGACCTATCTTTCCGGCGGAGAGCTAGGCAAAGACATCGCCGCTGGCTATGTCACGCGCACCAGCAAGTAAGCGACCTGGACTCTGTGTCAACGCATCTTGATCCCGCGCGGTCCGGTCCACCGCTGTCCGATCGAAGGATCGCCGGCCGCGCAGCCATAGGCGCCGCGCAGGATGATCCGTTCCGTCAGGCGCTGCAGCAGTCCGTCGGCGACCAGGCAGAGCTACGCTTCGACGAGCCGATGCACCGCCACACCACGCTGCGCATCGGCGGGCCGGCCGACATCTGGGTGGCTCCGCGCAGTGTCGATTGCCTGCAGCGCGTCGTCCGTCTGTGCCATCAGCACGGCGTTCCCTTGTGTGTCCTGGGATCGGGCAGCAACCTTCTGGTTCGCGACGGGGGCGTACGCGGTGTGGTGCTGTGCAGCGAGGGTCTGCGCGGCCTGCGCTTTGATTCCGGTCCCGTCGAGCTTCCCGGATCGATGACGGTCTACGTCGAAGCCGGCGTGTCGACCGGCAAGCTGCTGTCCGAAGCCACACGTCGCGAGCTTGGCGGCATCGAGTTTCTGGGCGGCGTGCCTGGCTCGGTCGGCGGCGGCCTGGTGATGAACGCTGGTACCTATCTGGGCGAGTTCAAGGATGTGACAACCCAGGTCGACAGCGTGCGGCCCGACGGGCAGCTCGTTTCGCGGGCCAGCCCGGACTGCGGCTTTGTGTATCGCGGCTCGGCGCTGCCTCGTGACGAAGTGGTGGTCAGCGGTCGCTTGCTGCTGCGTCCGCGGCCCCGTGACCAGATCGAAGCCGATGTCCGTGCCCTGCGAGACCGTCGACGCGCGCGCGAACCCCACGGCTTTCCCAACGCCGGCAGCTTCTTCAAAAACCCCCCCGGCGACTTTGCCGGTCGTCTGATCGAAGCCTGCGGCCTGAAAGGCACGCGCATCGGCAGCGCTGAGGTCGCACAGGCCCACGCCAACTGGATCCTCAACGTCGCCAGCCGCGCCGAAGTCGATGTCGAGGGTGATCACGGATCGGTCGATTCAGCTTCATCGTCC
Source organism: Polyangia bacterium (assembly GCA_041908565.1). Classification (GTDB taxonomy): domain Bacteria; phylum Myxococcota_A; class Polyangia; order Palsa-1104; family JAEUJZ01; genus JAEUJZ01. The sequence continues at coordinate 5,916 of JAYRFD010000804.1, forward strand.
GCTGCGGATTCGTCGTCCGCCCCGGCTGCGTCCTCCGCGGCGGCTTCATCCTCGGCTGCGACCGCATCGGTCGCCGTGGGTGATCGAACACCGCGCAAAGCCGGGCGCTCGCAGACGCCGGGATCGGCGCGCGACACGCTGCAGCTCATCGAGCTGGTGCGCAGCACCGTTCTTTCCCGCTTCGGCATCGCGCTGGATCTGGAAGTTCGCGTGATCGGAGACGACCTCGCATGACCGCATCGCCCGTCGCTGCCAGTGCCAGCACACCCCGTCCCGAGCTGACGCCCAAAGGCCGCTATCGCGGAGCCCGCGTCGTGGTTGTTCGCGGCGGACCCTCGGCAGAGCGTGACGTGTCGCTGCAGTCCGGTCAGCGCGTGCTGACCGCCTTGGAATCGCTGGGCTACGACGTCGTCGACCTGGACTGGCAGGGCGCCGAACACGACCTATGGGCCGCCCTGCGGCAGACGCGCGCCGACGTGGCGTTTCTGGCCTTGCACGGCACCTATGGCGAAGACGGCTGCGTGCAGGGCCTGCTGGAATGCGCCCGGATCCCGTACACCGGATCGTCGGTGCTGGCGTCGGCCCTGGCCATGGACAAGGCCGCGGCCCGGCGCGTCTTTGATCAAGAGTCCATCGCGTCGCCGCGCTGGTGCGTGTACCGTGGCCCCGCCGACGTCGCGCGCATGGGATTGCCGCTTGTCGTCAAGCCCTCGCACGAGGGATCGTCGGTCGGCATCTCGATCGTCACCGAGGACGCTGGGCTGGCCCCCGCCTTGGCCCTGGCCGGTCGTCAGCACGGCAGCATCCTGCTGGAAGAATACGTCCGCGGGCGCGAGATCCAGGTGGCAGTTCTGGACGGGCATGTGCTGGGCGATGTCGAAATCCAGCCGAAAAGCGACTTTTACGACTACGCCGCCAAGTACGAACGCTCCGACACGCAGTATCGCGTCCCGGCTCCTTTGTCCGTCGCGGAACGTCAACTGGTGGCTGGCTTGGCGCGACGGGCCCCTCGCGCCTTGGGCGGCGCCGGCCTCACCCCCCCCCA
>JAYRFD010000805.1:0-6824 GCA_041908565.1 Polyangia bacterium
AAGGCGCAGGAAAGGGAAGCTGTCCGCAGTGGAACAACAGCGCGTTGACCAGCGTGCCGCTGCTGTGACCTGGCGCCGGATGCACAACCAGCCCGGCCGGCTTGTAAAGGACGATGAGGTGGCGATCTTCGAACAGAACGTCGAGGGGAATGTCTTCGGCCTGCAGACCGACCGGCTGCGGCGGGGGGGGGACAAAGACGACCTGCTGACCTGTGCGAAGGCGCTGGCCGGGCTTGCTGGGATGCTGGTCCACCAGGACCTCGCCTTCCTCGATGCGGCGGGCAAGCTGCGATCGGGAATAGGGCAGCGCCTGCTGGGTCAGGAACTGATCCAGGCGCTGGCCGGCACAGGCGGCTGGGACGACAAACTCATGTCGGGCTGAGGGGGGGCAAGCGGACGGCATACGGGCCTCGATGCGAGGCAGAGCGTACTCGAAACGGCGCGGGCGATGCGTCCCAAATCCAGGCGACTGCGGCGTCGAAATGACACTTCCGGCGCAGACGCGCTGGGTCGATCGACCCGGTCTTGCCAAGGCTGGCACGCGGCGGCTGGGTTTCCGGATCCGCCTTGCGACTGGGCGTACGGACGGGCGGGGCGGGTACTACCAGATGCGCGACTTCACGTGGCCCTTGGACTTGAGCATCACGTCGATCACCGCACGGTCGTAGATGTTCAGGTCGAACAGGTCTGGCGTCACACGCGTCTTGAACAGCGCGCGACCTTCTTCGATGTGCGTCTGCATGACGCTGAACAGCGTGTCGTTCTCGATGCCCTCGACGATCTCTTTTTCGTGGTAGAGGGTGAGGTCCGAGGCGATGGCGCGGGCTAGTTGGCGAGCACGGTCGGGCTTATCGATCAGAGCCATGAAGCCATCTTATGTTCTGGGTGCATCAAAAATCAACGAGTAAGCCCAGGCCCTTTTGCGAAGGTGGTGACCTTGACGCGCGATTCCCACGACACCTATGCTGGCGACCCGATGAAAGGCCTAGCCATGACCTCGGACATCCCGCCTGGATCGAGACGGCAGCGTCTGCTGCACACCGGTTCGGCAGCGAGCGGGCTGCTTCGTGCGGCAAGGGGGGCTTGGGCCCGACTTGCATCGGCGCTGCTGCTGCTTATTACTGCGCTCGGCCTGCCTGCCTGCGATCTGGACATCGATCCGGACTCGCTGGTTCGCGAGTTACGCGTGCTGGGGATTCGCTTCGGCGAAGCGACGCCGGCTAGCGAGGCCGACGTCTTGGCTCGCATCACACTGGGGGCCGGGGGACAGCCGGATGCGACATTTAGCCAGCCGCAGATGAGGATCCAGGCGCTGGCCGTTGCGCCAACCGGGCCCGGTCGCCGAGTCGCGGCGCCGCGGACGCTGCGTTACGACTGGTTTGTGTGCACGGGACCGCTGTCGCTGTTTAGCCCCGGCGTCCTCGATCCAGAGTGTCGCAAGTTGGGGCCCAAGGATCCGCCCGCGCGCAAGAACTCCGCCCTGCGACCGCTGGTACCCAGCGCATCGACGGAAGCGTCGGTGACCCTGGACCAAGCGACGCTCAAGTCGATCCTGATGACCTTTCTGCAAGCGCTGCTGTCGCCGAGCGGTGGCGGGGGCGGCAGCGGCGGCATGATCACGCTGCCCGAGCGCCCGGTGGTCCTTCTGTTGCCGATCATCGTCGAAGTCACCGCCGACAGCGCCGACCCTGGGAACCCCCTGGACCGCGAGGTCGCCTTTAACTTCCTGCGCGTGGTCCTGACGCTGCCGGGGATGGAAATGCCGCCGGCCAATCGCAATCCCAGCTTGGCTGGCATGGGCGGCTTTTTCGTCGGCAGTGTCGAAAGCACCGAAGGCATGATGGCGGCGCGCGAGCCCCTGATGGCCTGCCCGATCGACAACCTGACGGGGGATGCGCAGAACGGGCAGCCGGCCTGCGCGCGCTTTGCCGCCAGTCGTACGGCGCCGGTCTACCTTCAAGTGCGCAGCGACGCCGGATCGCTTGAGACGTATGTGCCCATCGACGACAGCGGGCGCGGACCGCAGGTCGAAACGATGCGCTACAGCTGGTTTGTCACCGACGGAGCATTCAGCGAAGAGCGCACCGGGGACAAGAGCCCCGAGACCAAGTGGGAAAATGGCGAGCGGCGGCCCGCTCCCGCCGAAGTTCGGGTCATCGACGTGTGGGTGGTGGTTCAGGACGGACGCGGTGGGACGGACTGGACGCGGGCTCAGATGAGCTTGATGTAGCGCGTTCTCTTCCGTGCGAACCTACGAGGGCGATGCCGACAGGATCCATGCCGCTGAACCGAGCCGATCGCTGGCTGCAGAGAAACGCTTGTCGCGGCCGGCGCGGGCTGTGGCTGGGCCTGTTGTGCGGAGTCCTGCTGGGCCTGGGCTGCGCGCGCGCGCGCAAGACGCCTGCTGCCGTGGACGCGGACGCCGCGCAAAATGGCGAGTCGGCGGGCGGCGCCCGTCGTGAACTGCAGGCCCTGGTGGCCGAACAGCTGGATGCCGATCTGCAGTATTCACCGACGCTGGCGACCTGGCTTGGCGATCACACCTCGGACGATCGCCTGGATGACGTCCGGCTGGAAAGTCTGGGCCGCGAGGTGTCGCGCATCGACAGCGCGCTCGACCGGCTGTCCCGCCTGCGCCGGACGCACGACGAAGAGCTGACCGACGGGCAGCGGCTGGATGCGCAGCTTCTGCAAGCAAACCTGGAAGCCAAGCGGCAAGAGCTTCTGGACCTGCGACCGCACGAGCGAAGCCCGGTCTTCTATGCCGCTCTGATCGCCTTTGGTCTGGACAGCTTGATGGGGCCCGGCCTGGTGTCGGTGGGAGGCCTGCGGGCTCTGCGCGGTCGTCTAAACGGGGTGCCGGCCGTCTGTCGGGAAGCGCAGCGCAACCTAAAGAACCCGCCCGAGCTAGCCACGCGGCGCGCGATCGACATGACGGGCATGACGCGCGACTTTGTGGCGCTGCTGCTGCCGCGTGTTCTGGCCAACATCAGCGTCAGCAGTCTTAGCCCAAGCCCGGCCGATTCCGCACTGCTGGAAGAAGTGAACCAAGCGAGAGAAAACGCGCTGCATGCCCTGGACGAGCTGGGCGCCTGGCTGTCGCGCGATCTTCTGCCGCGCAGCCGAGGCGACTGGGCCTTGGGGAGAGACCGGCTGCACGCGCGCTGGCACGCGCTGGAGCTATTGGATGTATCGCTGGAAGACCTGCAGCTGGTCGTCGAAAGCGAGCTGCGGGATGCGCGTCGTCGCTTCGATGAGGTAAATCGCCGCTTGCTGGGCCCGTCGCCGCCGGGGGCAAGCCGGGCGGCCGTCGATGCGATTCGGCTGATCGAAGAAGACCACCCCCGCCCCGATGAGCTGCTGCGAGCCACTGATGGAGCGATCGAGCGGGCCTATGAGCTGACCAGCACGCTGCAGATCGTGTCGATCCCGCCGAGCAGTGAGGTCGCGCGCCCGCAAGTCGTCGAGATGCCGGCGTATCGCTATGGCTTCTTGCAGCTTTCGGCACCGGCGCCGCTGGATCCGCTGCCGTGGTCTCCGGCGTGGCCGCCGACCGCCCAGAAAGGTGGACCGCAGACGGCGCAGCTGTTTGTGGACCCGGTGGACCCCAGCTGGAAGGACAAGAAGCGGATCAGCGATCATCTGCGGCTGCTGAATCGATCCCAGCTGCTACTAACCGTGCTTCATGAGGTCATGCCCGGGCACTACGCGCAGCTGACGGCTCTGCGCCAGCTGGCGAGCGGTCTGGGGCCACTGCGACTGCGGCGCCAGAGCACGGCCTTTCTGGAAGGCTGGGGCGCGTATGCAGAGCAGCTGGTTGCCGTCGAGTCGGCGGGGACCGGCGCGGCGGCCGATCGCTTGCAGTCGCTGTCGTTGCGGGCCCAGATTCTGCGCTTGGCCCGGCTGCTGGCGGTGCTGCGGCTGCATGCTGCTCCGGCGGGGGCGCCGTCACCGAACAATCGGTTCGAGGATGTCGTTCGCTTCTTTGGCGATGAGTGCTATCTGGACGACTATTCCGCCCGTCGGGAAGCCGAGAGGCTGAGCTATGACACGACGCCGGCGCTGGCCGCGCTGGGCTACCTGCAGCTGATCCAGCTGCGGGCCGACTACCGCGCAGAGCAGGGCGAAAAATACTCCGCCCGATCGTTTCATGATGCGGTGCTGTCGCAAGGCGCGCTGCCAGTGGTTGCGCTGCGCAAGATCCTGCTGGGCAAGCCCGGGACTTCCTTGCGTCCGCCGGCGGAGGTACCGACGGAAGATGCACCTTCAAATGGAGCTTCCAAGGAATAGCCGCGGCGGCTTGCGGCGGTTTGGCGACCGGCTGCCCCGAGCGCACCAGGCGCGCGACTTGGGGCTGGGTGGACGTGACCGCCTTTATTCAAGGTTGCGCATGTAAGCTCCAACGCAGACAATCGCCTAGAGGGTGTCTGATGCGCTTGATAGTTCTTTTGAGCCTCTTGGCGACGGTCTCGCCTCCATCCTGCTGTGAGCGACGGAACACGACGGTCTGCGCCAACGAAGCGGGCTTCGAGTGCGACGAGGGACAGCTGTGCCAAGTCCCGGCTGGGCAGACCTTCGGCGCTTGTGTGCAGGCCGAGTGCGGGGTGGGTCAGGCGACCTGTCCCGGCGATCGACCGCTGTGCGTAGCTGGGCGCTGCAAGTCCTGCGAACTGGATGCCGACTGCCAAGTGCAGAGTTCGGAAACGCCGGTCTGCATCGACGGTGCCTGCGTTGCCTGCCGCGACAACAGCCAGTGCAAGACCAGCGATCGCAAGGTCTGTGACGCGACGTCGCATACCTGCCGCGGCTGCAAGCTGCACAGCGAGTGCAGCCCCGGAGTCTGTGCCAAGGACGACGCGTTTGCGACCCTAAGCTCGCCGATCCCGCCCGGCAGCTGCGTGGATGCCTCGCGAGTGGCGGAGGTCGATGACACCTGTGACGTTCCTTGCCTGCAGGCGGTACTGTCGAGCGGCGTCAGTACCGCCAAGCCCTACGTTCGTATTCTTCGGTATTCGGCATCTGGCAGGCTGACCATACCGGCCCTGCCGCCGGGCCTGCCGCGCTTCTACATCATCGGGCCGTTGGCCGATGTCCGCGCGACACAGATCGCGACGGCGCCAGCGATGAGGCTGTCCTCGGCGTCGGGGCCGGCGGTCGAGGTGCTCGGGGGATCGCACATCACGCTGGAAGGCGTCATCATCAAGGACTCTGTCACGGGTCTGGACTGCAACAGCAAGAGCACGCTATCGACGGGAACGCCGACCAAGGTGTCGTTGATTCGCTCGCTTTTGGGCGGCAATCAGGTCGCGATCAAGGCATCCACGCAGTGCGAGCTAGACCTGGATCAGACGTGGATCGGCAAGGGGCCGACCACGGTCTTTGCCAGCATCTCGCGCAATGACACGTCGATGGTGCTGGACTCGACGCGGCTGCGCATGGTCAACAGCGTGCTGTGGGACAATGGCAAGTCCACGCCGCAGTTCGGCGGCATCCAGCTGAGTGATACGGCGAATCGTCGACCCGCTGTGCACATCGTCAACTCGACGTTTGCTCGGCTGGAATGGTCGGCGCTTGGCCAGATGACGCTGGCCATCGACTGCGACTACGACCCGGCGGGCTCACTGGCCATCGTAAACACGCTGTTTCTGAACGACACGCTGGCTGGTGGCTACACCTATGTGCGTGGGCTCTGCCGTGGGACGGCTGGCTCGCTCACTTCAGTTGGCAGCAACGACGCGGCCCTGGTGGGGGTCGGCAACATCACGAACCTGGTCAGCGACAACACGTTCACCGACGCCACAAACGGCGACCTGCGCGTGCGGACCACTGCTGCAAGCGGGGTCACCAACGGCGGAGTCTCGAGCCTGACAGATGGCAAAGGCATCGACGTGATCGTCCCGTCGGTCGACTTCGATGGAAAGCCGCGGGGCTCGACCGGATCACCAACGGCCCGAACGCTTGGAGCCTTCGAAGTCAGCCGCTAAACGGCAATCGTCGCGGACGGTCAGGCAGATGCTTGGCGTGGGCTCGACGGAGGCTCTGCGGCCTTGCCCTTCTGCCAAGCGCGCAGCCAAGGACCGACGCGTTCGACGCGAACCCAGGCCAGGGCAACCATCAGCGCGCACAGGATGCCGATCAGCAGCGTCACCCACAGCGGATGCAGCCGGTGATGCAGCGACCAGGTCAAGCGACCGTAGACCATCTCGACGTGGACGACGTAGACCAAAAGGGATGCCTGGCCCAAGGTGCGCAGCGGGGAAAATCCAGCACTGCCGCGCCAGGCCGTCCACGCATACGACAGCCCGCCGAGCGCTAGACACATCCCCAGCCGGTAGCCGAACGACGACGGAAACGCGGGGATCGGGACATTGGGGCTGGGGGCAAACAAGGCATAGCCGCGCCGGTTGCCCCACTGAATGGCGATGGCCAGGGCGATGCCGAGCAGGCCGCTCCAGGTCAGGGCGCGGGCCAGCCGACCTTGGCTGGCGGCGTGAAGCCAATAGCTGCCGACGACGGCTCCGCTGAGCGTGTAGGCGACAAACGGTAGCTGAGGAAACGTCCCGAGCGGCGTCCCGTCCCACAGATACGCCGCGATCGCCGGGGGCAGCCAGGCGGGCCACGGCCAGCGCTGGATGATCGGCGTGGCAAAGACGACGACCAGGCTGGCCACCGCGGCGATGCCCGGCACCGGCAGTTTGGGATGCCTTCGCGGCGGTACCAACAGCGCACAGATCATCAGCGAGACGCCGATGCAGTTGAGGATGTCGACTTTGAATAGCTCGGGGATGTTCTTCGCTTCCCCGCCGCTGAGCAGCCACTCGGCA
>JAYRFD010000806.1:0-3081 GCA_041908565.1 Polyangia bacterium
CATGGCGCGGCGCTTCCTGCGCCTGCTGCGACCCCGGACCACGCTGCGCGATGTGCTGACCTTGCGCGACGTGTTGCGCTGACTGGCCTTTCAGGGCCTGTGGACCGACCTGCGACGCCAGATCGGGGCGCCGCTTCCGCAGGGCTCTCCGTCGGGCGATCTCCCCCTGTCAACTGAGCCACGGGCGCAAGTTTTTTGTCAGGCCAGCCGCCGCCGGCCTTGCGATCGTCGCGCGCGCTGTGCTACGCCCTTGCCCGCTTCCACCCCCGGCGTGCTCGGTCGGTCGGTCGATCGATTGATCGCATCGCATCGTCACACGACACCCACTGGGTCCCGAACCTGTGTGGCCGCGGGTGAAGTCGACCCCTGTTTGCAACGAAGCACCGCAAGGAAATCCACATGCTGTTCGATTGGGTCTATGGCCTGTTTTCCAACGATCTCGCGATCGATCTAGGCACCGCCACCACGCTGACCTTCGTCAAGGGGCGTGGCATCGTTTCCAATGAACCTTCGGTCGTCGCTGTGCAGCGCGGCGCGACGGGGAAAAGAGTCCTGGCCGTGGGCCGCGAAGCCAAAGAGATGCTGGGCCGCACGCCGGGCAATATCGTCGCCGTGCGCCCGATGAAAGACGGCGTCATCGCCGACTTTGAAGTGACCGAGGCCATGCTGCGCTACTTCATCCTGCGGGCGCATCACCGTCGCACCCTGGTCAAGCCGCGCATCATCGTCTGCGTGCCCTCGGGCATCACCGAAGTGGAAAAGCGCGCCGTGCGTGACTCGGCCTTGGCGGCCGGTGCGCGCGAGGTGTACCTGATCGAAGAGCCGATGGCCGCCGCCATCGGGGCCGGCCTGCCCATCACAGAGCCGTCGGGCAACATGATCGTCGACATCGGTGGTGGCACGACCGAGGTCGCGGTGATTTCCCTGGCTGGCATCGTCGTCAGCAAGTCGATTCGCGTCGGTGGCGACAAGCTGGACGAAGCGATCGTTCAGCACATCAAGCGCAAGTACAACCTGCTGATTGGCGAGCGCATGGCCGAGGAGATCAAAAAGCAGATCGGCTCGGCCTATCCGCTGGACGAGGTCCTGACCGTCGACGTCAAGGGCCGCGACTTGGTGGCCGGTGTGCCCAAGACCTTGACCATCAACTCGGACGAGATCCGCGATGCCCTGGCCGAGCCGGTCAACGCCATCGTCGAAGCCGTACGCGTGGTCCTGGAACGCACGCCGCCCGAGCTATCGGCCGACATCGTCGACAAGGGCATCGTCCTTTCGGGTGGTGGCTCGCAGCTACGCAACCTGGATGTGCTGCTGCGCGAAGAGACCGGCCTGCCGGTCATGGTGGCCGAGTCACCTCAGCTGGCGGTCGTGCTGGGATCCGGCAAAGCACTGGATGAGCTGCGCCTTTTGCGCGAGGTCACCGTCCAGTAGCGTCGCTACCGGGGGGATTTGCCCATGAACCCCAGTCGGCGTGCATTTCGGCTGCTGATCCCGGCGGTGCTGCTGCTGCTGCCCGCGCTGCTTCTGCGTTCCAGCATCAAAGCGCCCGAGCGACAGAACCCGCTGGATCGGCTGCTGGTTCGCATCACCGCTCCGCTGCAGGCGCTGGTCGTCGGCGGCGGATCACGCGTCGGGGGCGTGTGGTCGCACTACATCGCCCTGGTCGGCGTGAAGCGCGAAAACGAGCGCCTGTCAGCCGACAACGCGGCGCTGCGTTCGCAGGTCGCCAGCCTGTCGCAGCTTGCTGCCCGCGCCGAACGTCTGGAACGCCTGCTGGAGCTGCGAGCCCAGATTCAGGCCGACACCCTGGCCGCGCAGGTCATCGGCGTCGAGACCTCGCGCCAGTTTCGCGTGCTGCGCCTGCGTCTTGAGCTGGGTGGACTGCGCGAGGCGGGTCCTGGGGCGATCTCGGCAGCCGAGACGCGACCTGGCATGCCCGTGCTTTCACCCAGCGGCGTCGTCGGTCGTGTGCTGCGCATCAGCGGCGCCTATGCCGATGTGCAGCTGACTACCGATCCGCGCACATCGATCGACGTGGTGCTGCCGCGCACCGGCAGCCGCGGCGTGTTAAAGGGCGTGGCGTCGGACACGCGCTACGTCTGTCGCGTCGAATACGTGCTGCACAAAGACGACATCCAGGTCGGCGATGCCGTGGTCACGTCGGGCCTGGGCGGGCTGTTCCCCCGCGACATGCCGATCGGCAAGGTGGTGCGCACGCACAAGCCCGACAGCAGCCTGTACCAAGAGATCGAAGTCGAGCCGCTGGTCGACTTCGGCAAGCTGCGCGAGGTGCTGGTCGTCCTGTCGCCGCCGCCTCCGCCCGATCCCGATGCCGGCAAGCGCCCGCCCGAGCCCGCGCGGGGCATTGGGGTGCCGCGATGAACGTCTCGCGCGCCATCGGCCTTTTGATCGCGGCCTATCTGGGGCTGATCGTCGCGACGGCCCTGGCGGCCTTGTCGTGGCGGCCGCTGCCCGACGTGCCGTTTTTGGTCGCGCTGTACGCCGGCCTGCACTGCCGGCCGTTTGCGGGGGGCGGCAACCGTAGCTCGACCCTTTTGTCCCTGCACAACGCACGGCCCGAGAGCATGGCAGGCTTTGGCGCCGCGCTAGGCTACCTAGCCGATGTCGTCGAAGGATCGCCGGCCGGCCTGCATGCCCTGGGGCTGGCCTTGGCCGTGCTTCTTCTGCGCGCCATCTCGATCCGCTTGCTGGTGCGCGGCGTCGGGGCCGTCATGCTGGTGGCGCTGCTGTCGCTTTTCGCCTATCGCCTGCTGCTGTCGCTTTTGTTCCTGATCTTTGCGGCGCTGTTTGCCGCACCGGGATCGGCGCTGACCGCGCTTTCGGATATCGGCAGCCTGCTGGGCGAGGCCGGGGTGTCGGCGGTGGCCGCGCCGCTGGTCTTCGCCGTGCTGTCGCGCCTGGATCGTCATGTCTGGCGCGATCCGCGGGGTCCCAGCGCGTCGAGTAGCTTGGGGGGCAGCTTCAGCAGCGGCCTGGGCGGTAGCCGCCGTCGTGGTCTCCGTCGCGGCGGCGGTCTGGAGGTGCCCGCATGAAGGTTCGTCTGAATCGCTTGCGCTTCGA
>JAYRFD010000807.1:0-7243 GCA_041908565.1 Polyangia bacterium
AGCCCGTCGAGGATGCTCTAACCATGCCCACACTCAACTGGGTCGCGCTCTTCGGCAGCTTCGTGCTGCTGGTGACGCTGCTCTGCACGACCTACGCCGGGGGTGCCGCCGTGGCTGGAGCCCGTTTGGGCTCGGCGCGGCTGGTGCGTTCGGCGATCTATGCCGCCTATGCCTGCGCGGCGATGCTGACGCTGGCGTCGGGGATGATCTTCTTCGCCATCCTGTCGAACGACTTTTCGATCAAGTACGTTCACCACAACGCCGACGCCACCATGCACTGGATCTACAAGCTGACCTCGTACTGGGGTGGGCTCGACGGATCGATGATGTTCTGGGCGTGGCTTCTGTCGCTGTTTTCGGCGATTGCCATCCACAACAACCGCGAACGCCATCGCGAGCTGATGCCCTGGGTGGTCGCCATCCTGATGGGCATCCTGGCCTTCTTCGTGTCGCTGGTCGTGTTCTACAAGCGACCGTTCGATGTGTTTCTGACCGAGGCGCCGATCGTCGGCAAGGGCCTAAACCCACTGCTGCAGGACCCGTATATGGCGACGCATCCACCGTCGCTGTACACCGGCTATGTGTCGGCTTCGATTCCGTTTGCGTTCGGTATGGCGGCGCTGATCACCGGCAACCTGGATGACTCGTGGCTGCAGTCGGTGCGCAAGTGGATGCTGATCTGCTGGTACTTCTTGTCGCAGGGCCTGATCTTGGGGTCTCTGTGGGCCTATCACGTGCTGGGCTGGGGTGGCTACTGGGGCTGGGATCCCGTCGAAAACGCGGGCTTCTTGCCGTGGTTTACAGCGACGGCGTTCTTGCACTCGCTGATGATTCAAGAGCGGCGCGGAATGATGAAGGTCTGGAACGTCGTGCTGGTCATCCTGACCTTCCTTCTGACGATGATCGGCACGTTCATGACGCGCTCGGGCATCGTGCAGTCGGTGCACGCCTTCGGCAACGATCCCGAGCTGGCCGCGCGCTTCCTGGCCTTCATCGGCTTCGCGGCCGTGTTCAGCTTCGGCTACGTCATCTATCGCCTGCCGCTTCTGCGATCACGCGGCGCGCTAGATTCCTGGGTGTCACGAGAGTTCGCGTTCTTGGTCAACAACTGGATCCTGCTCGCCTCGGCGTTTTTCATCCTGGTGGCGACGCTGTTTCCGACGCTGTCGGAAGCGATTACCAAGAACCGCGTGACGGTGGGCCCGCCGTTTTTCAACAAGTGGATGGGGCCGATCGGCCTGATCCTGCTGTTGCTGACGGGCGTAGGTCCGCTGATCGCGTGGCGGCGCGCATCGATGGACATGCTGTGGAAGCAGTTCCGTATCCCCATCGCGTCGGCGCTTGTGGTTTTGGGAGGCGTCGCCTTGATCTGGCCGGCCTCGCGCGCGTCGTCGGCGTTCCTGCATGACAAGCTTCAGCTGCCGGCCTCTCTGGTGTGCTTTGCGCTGTGTGGCTTCGTGTTCGCCACCATCGGGCAAGAGTTCGTCGTCGGCACGCTGGCTCGTAAACAGAACACGCGGCAGGACTTTCTGACCGCCTTGGTCGGGCTGGTGGCGCGCAACAAGCGGCGCTACGGCGGCTATCTGGTGCACGTCGGCGTGGCCTTCATGTTCATCGGCTTCGCCGGCCAGACCTATCAGAAGGAAACCGACGTCACGCTGGACCGCGGACAGCAGACGACGCTGGGCCTGTACACCGTCAAGTACGAGGGCAATCGCAACTACAGCGACCCGCAAAAAGAAGTCAGCGAGGTCTATCTGTCGGTCACCGAGTCAGGTGGCGGCAGCTTCACGCTGCGCCCGGCCAAGTGGGCGTATCGCAGCCACGCCGACGAGCCACCGCGCACCATCGTGACGATCAAAGAGAGCGTGCGCGAAGACCTGTACGTGATCCTAAACGGCATCGACGGAGAATCCGGCCTGGCCAGCATCAAGATCATCATCAACCCGCTGGTCAACTGGGTGTGGTTTGGCTTCGCGCTTCTGATCTTGGGCACCGTCATCGCGTTCTTGCCCGAGCGGGCCTACGCTCTGGCGGAAAAAGGCGCCGACCGCGCGGAAGGTTCTGCGGCGGCGGTGGCGACGACGGTTCTGCTTTTGTGCCTGGCCATGCCCGGCCATGCATCGGCGCTGACCCTGGCCAACGCTGGGGACTCAAGCACGCATAGCTCGTCGGCGGGAAGTGCGTTTCCGACGCCGCCGCGCAACGAACTGGAACGCGATCTGCGCAAGTCGCTGGTCTGCATGTGCGGCTGCGGCCGACAGACGCTGGCCGAGTGCACCTGTGGCTTCGCCGCCAAAGAGCGCGGCTTCATCGCCAACCTAATCGACCAAGGCAAGGCCCGTGAAGAGATCGTCAAGGCCTTCATCTCGCGCTATCCGGGCGAGTCGGCCCTGGTCGTCCCCGTCGACACCGGCTTCAATCGGCTGGCTTGGCTGATTCCGATCTTGGCCTTGGTTGGCACTGCCGCAGGGCTTTCGATCTTGGCGCGTCGCTGGCGCGAAAACCAGCGAGCCGCCGACGCTGTCGAAAAGAAAAACGCCGCCCACACCGCTGACAAGGCGGCTGACCCGAAGGCCGATCAGAAGTACATCGATCGCCTCGATGACGACCTCGATGAACTTAACTAGGCTGCCGTTTTATCCCGTCTATCTGGTTGCGATTTTTGGCTCGCTGGCCGTCTTCACCGCCGTCATCGGCGGAGGACGCCTGACGGGACCGGGCATCGCGCTGTCGCTTTCGTTTGGCGCCCTGTTCTGGGTGGCCCGCTTGCTGTTTGAATCGGCGCGAGCCCTGGTTGCCACCGGCAGCGACGACGAGCAAAGCGAAGAACTAGCCGCCAGCGGCCGCCGCAAGAAAGAGCTTGAGCGCGAGTACTTCATCCTCAAGCGCGCGATCAAAGAGCTAGAGCTGGACCACGCCATGGGCAAAGTATCGCCGGAAGACTATGGCGAGATTCGCGGCCGCTATCGCGAACGAGCGGTGCGCGTGCTGCGTCAGCTTGATCAGGGTCAGACGTATCGCACGCAGATCGAAGCCGATCTCAAAGCGCGTCGCGCCGCCCGCGGTCTTTCGGCCCGCGCCAAGCTCAGCGCCGAAGCAGCCAGCCCAGCCCCGGCGCCCGCTTCGGCAGCGTCGACTGCCCCGTCAAAGGACGTCGAGTCAGCTGCCGAAAGGCCAGCCGCAGCGTCGACGGTCGAGAGCCCAGCCGCGGCCTCGGCTAGCGCAACCCAAGCAAGTGTCCCCCAGGCAGGCTCGACGACGCGGGCCTGTGCAGGCTGCGCCACGGCCAACGATGCCGATGCGCTGTTCTGCAAGAAGTGCGGCAGCAAGCTGACGCAAAGCGCCGCTTCGTAACAGGCAAGACGCCGCGCCGCCTGATGCTACGACGCGCGCGAGACGGCTTCGTCCAGTAGCTGACCAAAGGGCAGCGCACGCCAGCGACGGCCATCGTGGGCCATCGCGCGATCCAAGGGCAGCGCGTCACCATCTGGGTCGGTGACCAGGCGCTCGCCGGACAGGATGGCCAGCTGAGCAGACTCGCTAGGCCCGCTGTCAGTCAAAAGGCGTGTGCGCATCTGTTCGCTTAGCGCGGACGCGGACAAGAGCTCGCCTTGCGATACGGCGATCAGCTGACGGGCCGCCGCGTCGCCGCGCACCCGCTGAGCTAGCTGCGCCCGCGGCACGATGCAGTAATAGCGCTGCGCCCCCTGCTGTGGATCGGAAAGCGATTGGGCATAGGTCCGCACGAAGCCAAACTGACGCGAGGTCTCGACGCAGTACGGGCTGCGGGCCTGCCGCACCAAGGCCACCGCGGTATCCGGGTCGTATCCCTGGTGCAACAGCAGACAGGCAGCGATGGTCCCCGATCGGCCCCAGCCACCGATGCAGTGAAGAAGGATGTTTTCTCCTTCGCCGAGCCAGCGCAGAAGCGATGCGCAAAGCAGTCGCGTCGCCTGCAGATCCGTCGGTGGCTGCTTGTCTTCGATGACGTAGTGCACGCTGCGCAGGCCCGCCATACGCAGTGCGCTGCGCAGACCCAAGACGCCGTACATCGCCATTTCCGCGTCGGATACCAGCGACACCACGGTGCCGATTCCCGCGGACACAATCGCAGCGATGTCTTCTTCGACGTCGCCGCTGACCTCGCTACGGCCTGGACATGATGACAGCGCAACGCGCCCCGCAGCGTCGATCAGCGGCAGAGGCGGCCCCCCTTGCGAGGCAGGCGCCAACATCCAGTCGATGCGCAGCGGAGACAGTGATCGCACGTCGTCATTATCCATGCCGTGCGCGCGACCTCGCAACTTCTGGACGCAATTCGCCAACTAGACGATTGACACCCAGACCCCTGTTCGCGCAGAGTTATGCGCCGTTCTCGTCTTAGATCGAGTCGTTCGAGGAGGATTTCGATGGGTCGTGGTGATAGTCGCAATAGCCCCAAGATGCGCCGCCGCAAGGCGCAAGTCCGTTTGAAGGCGCGCATCGCTCGTCGCCGTGCCAACGCACGTGTGGCCCGGGCTGAAAGCAAGGCCGCTGCGCCGGCTCCGGCCGCGCCGACGGTGAAGGCCCGCGAGAAGAAGGCTCACTAAGACGGCGGGTCACGGTCCACCGCCGAACGGAAGCGTTCGAGTGGGCCGGCGTCGCAAGTCGGCAGACAGAATGTGAAGCTTGCTGAACAAAATCTGTTGACTTGCGAAGGCCCGGCGGAATAGAGAGTGTTGGTTCTCGTTACGGCACCCAGAACTCAGGCGCGTAGCTCAGTGGTAGAGCACTACCTTGACACGGTAGGGGTCCGCGGTTCAAGCCCGCGCGCGCCTACAACCCTCGTCGCAGAATCCCGCCGAAAGGCGGCGAAAGACTGCTAGGATTCCTGTTATGCCGAAGCAAAAGTCCCATTCCGCAGCCAAGAAGCGTTTCAAGCGCACCGCCAACGGCCACTTCAAGCACAAGCAAGCGCACAAGAGCCACTTGCTGACGCACGAATCGAAGAAGCGGAAGCGCAAGCTGGTCGGCACCAAAGTGGTGCACAAGAGCAACGAGAAGCAGATCAGCCTGCTCCTGCCTTACGCCTAAGCGCGTCGTTTCTATCGCATCTTCAACATCCCGCCGAATCGCAGACAGGGCCGACCACCGATGGTTGGCTTAGCTGCGGTCGAGCGGGATGTCGTCGTTTGACTCTGGACAGCTCAGCGGCTCGACGTGGGTGAACACCACGGACCGCGGCAGTGCGTCCCGAATCGCCCGCTCTACTTCGTCGGCCAGCGCGTGCCCAGCCTGCACGGTGATGTCGCCCGGCACCAGCACGTGCACCGAAACAAAGCGGCGCTGCCCGGCTCGATGCGTGCGCAGCGCGTGAAAGTCCAGGCCGCGCTGACGAAAGCCCACCAGCGCCTGGTCGATTTGCGCGCGCTCTTCCGGCGGCAGCGCCGAATCCATCAGCCCGCCGATCGACTGCCGCAGCAGGCCGATGCCAATCCACACGATGTGCAGCGCCACCGCGCTGGCCACCAGCGGATCCAAGATCAGCCAGCCGGTCAGGCGCACGAACAGCAGACCGACCAGCACGCCCAGCGACGTCCAGACGTCGGTCATCAGGTGCTGGCCATCGGCCTCTAACGCCACGCTATGCTGACGCCGTCCGACGCGAATCAGCAACAGGCCCACGCCAGCATTTACCGCCGTGGCCACCGCCGATAGCAACAGGCCCACGTCCAGCTTGCTGACCGGAGTCGGGTGGATGAAGCGCGGCGCCGCCGAAAGCAGGATGCCGCCCGCCGCCATCAAGATCAGCGCGCCTTCGATGCCGCTTGTGAAGTACTCGACCTTGCCGTGGCCCAGCGGGTGTCCTTCGTCGGGTGGCTGCGCCGCGATGCGCAGCGAATAGACCGCCAAAAGCCCCGCAGCTAAGTTGACCAGCGACTCCAGCGCGTCGGACATCATGCCGACCGAGCCAGTCGCGATCCATGCCCCGCTTTTGAGCCCAAGCGTCAGCACCGCGGCCGCCACCGACAGCCAGCCGTAGCGACTTAGGTCATGCGTCGCCTGGCCGCCCCCCTGCGAACGCTGCGACAGTCCGCCCGCCGCAACCGATGAAGATCCCGTCGTGCCGGCACTTTCCACAGAAGGTTTGGCATCAGGCGCAGTCACTTCCCAACCCTACCGCGATCGCTCGGTCTCTCAGCCACTTTCGCGCGCGCTTCCCAGTACGACTTGGTCATTTGCCGGATTCGCCGTCGGTAGCCGCGCTGCGATCGGCGCCTCCGCGCCCACAAGGAACGACGATCCGCAGGCCACTACGTGCGGTGCGCCGACATCGCGCCGACCGTCGGTGCCGAGGACTGTCTGAGCCCGGAGGAGTCGATCGCAGCAAGGCGCTCCGTCCTGTGAAGTGACCAAGTCGTACTAGGAAAGCGATCGGAAGCGATCGGTGGCCTGGATTAGCTCATGCAGCGTGCCGGGCTCGGTGGCGGCATGGCCAGCGTCGGGGACGACGCGCAGATCGACCTCGGGCCAGGCCCGGCGCAGCTTCCACGCGGCTTCCATCGGGCACACCACGTCATAGCGGCCTTGGACAATCACCGACGGGATGTGGCGAATGCGAGCGACATCCTGCACCAGCTGATCGGGGTGACGCAGGAAGCCATCGTTCATGAAGTAGTGCGCTTCAATGCGCGCGATCGACAAGGCGAAGTGATCGGCGGTAAAGCGAGCGATCACAGCCGGGTCTTCCATCAGCTTGCTGGTGCGCGCCTCCCACAAGCTCCAGGCGCGGGCCGCTTGCTGTTCCACTTGCGCATCACCGCAGGTCAGGCGACGGAAGTACGCATCCACCAGATCGCCTCGTTCATTGGGCGGGATGGGGGCCAGGAATTCTTCCCAGGCGTCGGGGAACAGCTGGCAGGCCCCGTCTTGATAAAACCACTGCGTCTCGCGCCGCGACAACAGGAAGATGCCGCGCAGGATCAGACCGGCCACGCGATCGGGATGGGTCTGCGCATACGCCAGGCTCAAGGTGCTGCCCCAGGATCCGCCGAACACCACCCAGCGATCGATGCCCAGGTGCGCGCGCAGAAGCTCCATGTCGGCAACCAAGTGCCAGGTCGTATTGTCGACGAGCGAGGCATGCGGTCGACTGCGCCCGGCACCGCGCTGGTCAAACAGCACGATGCGATAGGCGGCTGGGTCGAAGAAGCGTCGCTGGTTGGGCTCGGTGCCGCTGCCGGGCCCGCCGTGGACAAAG
>JAYRFD010000808.1:0-1774 GCA_041908565.1 Polyangia bacterium
CGCCGGCTGCGCGGCCATAGCGCGCGTCATAGCCGCTGGGATAAAAGCTCACGCCGTCGACGAGCTCGGCATGGACGACGCCGCCGCCCACCAGCAAGTGAAACAGCTGAGGCAAGCGCATGCCGTCGATGTAGTACGCGCTGGTTCCTGGACTGGCCCCGCGCACAGAAAAGATCGGCAGGCCAGGCAGCGGCGCTGTCACCCCGGGCAACAAAGAGAGCACGCGCAGCGGATCGCCCAGCGTGCCCGGCAGCGTGCGCGTCGCTTCGTTTTGTAGCGTAAAGTGCTCTGCCAGCGACGGACGGTCGGCCAGAACCTCGGTGACGAAGCGACCGGCGGATGCGGACCGCTTGATCGCCTTCTGCGATCCAGAAGCGCGAACAGAGCCCAGGTTCCCCGCGGTCGCCGGACCGTCTGATTCGGCTGAGTGCGTTGGCGCAGCAGCGGCCGTTGCAGCATCCGGCGCCGGCGGATTTGTCGCGCCTGCCATCGCTGCATCCGATGCCGGTGAATTCGCGATCGCCTGTGCCCAAGCCGGGGTCACGCAGCACGACGCAAGCAGGTCCAGCCCGATCACAACGGCCAGTGCACCTGCTGGCACTGCTCTGCGCGCATGTTTCGGGTCGGCCACCCGGTGAGCATAGTGGGCGGTCCGCCAAGCCGTCTGTGGGTCTGCTCACAGTTTGGTGCGAACACCGCCGCGTCGGGAAGGCGCAGCGCGGTGTGTGGGGCTGCGATGAACGCTCACAGCGCAAGATCACAGCGCAAGATCGCAGCGCAGGACGGCAGCACAAGATCACGGCGAACGATCAGAGCGCAACCACAGCATCCTCGCGACTGCCCGGGCCGGTGCGCAGCAAGCGAATCGCGGGGCTGATGGAGTGCACGACATCCCCATCGGGCGCCGTCGTTCGGCGGACGCTACGACAGCACGGCGGTCATCGAATCAGCGGAGGAGATGCCGAGCTTGGGCAGCGCTTGCTCGCCGCGATCGCTGAGCTGACGCAGGCGGTTGGCCAAGACGCCGATGATCTTGCCGGATACGTGCGCGCGCTCTTCAACGAAGCGACGGAAGGTATCGCCGGCGATGGCCAAGACACGCGTATTTACGCCAGTCACCACCGCCGTGTTGGAACGCAGCGAGCCGTCGATGACCGACATCTCGCCGATGCAGTCACCGGGTCCCAGCGTGGTCGCGTTGCGGTCGCCGCCCGTCTCGGAATACACAAGCTGCACGCGTCCCGAGATGATGACGAAGACCTCGTCGCCGACATCGCCCTGCTTGAACAGCACGGTGCCTTCGGGATAGCCGCGCTCTTCCGATGCGCGCGCCAAGACCAGCAGATCTTCTGGTTCAAAGTCGACGAACAGAGGCACGCAGTGCAGGAACAGGATGCGTTCCAAGTTCGTGCACACCGGCCCCAGGTTGGTCGGCAGACGCGGCACGGCGAAGCGGCCGGTGACCATGGTGTCGGCCTGCGGGCCCGTGAACCCGTCGTCGACTTCGATGGGTCCTTTTTCACCCTGCGAAGTGCCGCTGCCAGCTTCCGTCTTGGCGGCCGGCACTGCGTCGATGGACGGTGCGGTCGACGGCATCGGTGCCGGAGGAGCAGGCGGAAAGTTCATCATGGGTGGCACCGGGCCGCCGCCAGGTCCCGCAAAGCCCCCAAGGTTCGGCGGCTGCGGACCCTTCATGCCCGGAGGTCCCATGCCCAAGTTCGGTGGCTGCGGACCCGTCATGAAGGGGCCAGCCCCGGGACAGGCCAGACCAGCC
>JAYRFD010000809.1:0-12727 GCA_041908565.1 Polyangia bacterium
GGCTTCTTCGGTTCAGCTTCGGCCTCAGCAGTCTTTTTTGATGCGGTCTTCGTAGTTTTCTTGGCGCTTGCCATAGTTCCTCAAGTTAGAGCGACGCTCGCCCCATGTAGCGGCCGCCCGGTAGACGAGAACACCATCCATAAAGCTCAAGTTCGATCACTGCGGCCGCGCACACCGAGACCGGCAGCCCCGACAGGGCGCTTAGATCACTGACATCGCGGCCCTGCGCGGCAGCGTCGGGCGCACAAAGCAGCTGCAGGACCCGCGCACTGTCCACAGACAGCGACGACACATCGGCCTTCGGCAGCGTCGGCGCGGCAGCCTGCCGCTGCGCAGAGACGGAAACAGAGCGTGACATCGGGGCGCGAACCGGCGCATCCCCCGATGCTGCAGTTTGGGAAAGCTGCTCGGTTTGCTCGACCGCTTCTGCGATGGTCTGCACGCTGTGCGCGCCGGCCTGCAGCAAGGCCAGCGTCCCCGGTGAAGAAGGAAAACAGATCACCGGTCGCCCCAGACGAGCCGCGGCATCGGCGGTGTAGCGCGTCCCAGAAGACAGGCCGGCCTCGATCACCACGACGACATCTGACAGCGCGGCCATCACCTGATTGCGCTTGGGAAAGTGCTGCGGGCGCGGCGGAGCCTGACTGGCAAAAGGCGACAGCAACAAGCCGTGCTGCGCAAGCTGGGCGAACAGCGACAGGTGTCGTCGGGGATACAGCTGATCCAGGCCGCTGCCCAGGACCGCCCAGCTGATGCCATGTGCCGCCAGCGCGCCTTGATGCGCCGCACCGTCGATGCCCAAGGCACCGCCCGACAGCACAACGGCGCCGCGCTGCGCCAAAGCGAACGCCAGATCATGGGCCCGGCTCAGCCCCACGTCGGATGCCGCCCGCGAGCCGACGATGGTCACGCGCGGGGCCCGTTGGGTCAACGCCTCGGGCGGCGCCAGCAGAGCATCCCAGGCCGCGCGATCGCCACAGCCAAAAAGTTCGGGCACGCAGCCCTTGAGCGCGCTGGGAAAGCGCGGATCCAGCGCCGAGATCTGATGCCGATCGCCCCGCACACCCGCCACATTCGCCGCCGGCCGCGTCGGGGACACGTCCTGCGACGGCAGATCGACGTGGCCCAGAGCCAGCCGCAAAAAAGGGCGGCTGGGACCGGGTTGGCTCGCAGTGTTTGGTGTGGTACTCGGCAAGGCTTACACGAATAGATACTGTCGACGATAGCGTCAAGCTCGATCCGCTTTCCTCTCGGAAAATAACGAAAACGGGCCAGCTGAGGTGCGGGGAGTAAAGGCCGTCCTGTGCGCCAGACCAAGCCAGACCCGCGGAGTCGCGACGACCAGAGTTCGTGCGCGGCTCCCGTGCAGCGCAGGCACGGCTCACCGATCCGGGCGTGGACCAATCTGCGCGTGGACCGGCTATGGGCTGGCTATGGGCTGATTAGGGCACGGGCCTCTTCTTCTTCCAGGCGAGCCCGGCGGATGGTGATGAACTGCAGATAGACGGCTTCCATTTTCGACCCCAGGGCTTCAATGCGATCGAGATCGCCGCGCAGGCTGACCTCTCGCTGCAGATCGGGGCACAGGTAGCGCACGCAAAGGTTGGGTCGGTCGGGGACGGAAAGTGAACAGCCCATCGCGCCGCGAAACGAGCAGCCCGCGTGATCGCTGCCCGGCGGAGGCGGTCGCAGCCGCGATGGGGTCGTGCCGCTCTGCCGCAGGGCCGCAAGCTCGTCGTCGTTGAACGCATCCTCGGTCTTCAGACCGCAGCAGTGACCTCCTGCAAAGTGGCCGTGCGGCGGCGGGTGACCGATGGCGCAGGTCTTACACGACTCAACCGCGCCGATGGCCTGGGATAACTGCAGTCGCAGATCGCGTAGCTCGTGGGCCAGGGCGGCCTCTTGCGGGCTGACGGCATCCAGCTTTGGCTGGTCGATCAGGCGCAGGCGCAGCGTGCGGATCTCGTCGGCGCGGCTGCGTGGCTGCTGCCAGCGGTCGACCAGATAACGCAGAGGGATCAGCGGCGACATCCGGCCGCCAGCATGCGCACAGCCTACATGTGGGCAAAAGGCAAATTTTTTTCTTTACTTTCTTGTCCACTTGATCGATCGCGCGTGATAGCTTCCCCGCGTCGTGACACCGTCGTACCTGCCTCTTTTCTCCTCGGGCCCAGCGGACTCCGCCGATGCGGGGCGTTCGGTATTGCCGGCATTGCCGGATGAAGTAACCGCCGCGGGGGAACCATCCCCGCTGTTCCGTCTGCAATCTAGGGCCGCGGCAGAGGCCGCAAAGACCCGACTGCGCATTCTGGTCGCTCAGCTTGCGCTGTTTTCGGGGGGCCTTGGCTTCTTGGGCTATCAAGCCGGCATTCGCGTGGAACCCGGCCCATCGCAAGCGGTCGCCAGCACCGCGATCCCGACGGGAGTGACCGCATCTGGGCGCCCAGGCAGCGCGCGGACGATCGCGTCGACTCCGACCGAATCGACGCTTTTGTCGACGCTGCATCGGGATTCCTATCGGATCGCCACGGCGCCGATCACGCCTTCATCCGACGATCTCGAGACGTTCTTGGGCATGTCCACCGCCCGCCTACGCCAGCGCATGCAAAGCGGCGAGATCCGGTCAATCAAGAAGAACCGCGGGGGCAGTTCAATCTCGCTGCGGGTCGAGTTTGCCGACGGCAGCCGCGCCGCGTTCAAGCCGGTGCAAAGCAACCCGCAGACCGTGCCGCGCAAAGAGGCCGCCGCCTTCGAGCTAAGCCGACTTCTGGGTCTGAACCTGGTGGCGCCGGTGGTCATGCGATCGCTGCACCACGACGAGCTTTTCGCCAAGCTGGACCCCGCGTCGCACCCGGCCCGCGCCCGCATCGAACGCGAGACGCACTTCGACGAAAACGGCCAGACCTTGGGAGCGTTCGCCTACTGGATCCCGCGCGTGGCCAACCCACGCCTGGACACCACGGTCGGCATCCTGCGCTGGACCGACTGGCTGGGGCAGGCTGGGACGGTTCCCCAAGACAAGACGCTGCTGCTTTCGCAGCTTTCTTCGCTGCTGGTCTTTGACCTGCTGCAGAACAACTCGGATCGCTTTTCAGGCGGCAACCTGCTGGGCGCTCCCGACGGCAAGACCCTGTATTTCATGGACAATGCCTTCGGGTTTCAGACCGATCCAGAAGGACACACGCGCTGCTGGTTTTATCTGAACCGCGTGCAGAAGTTTTCGCGCCATCTGGTGCAGGCCTTGGAAAAGCTGCGGGCTGACGACCTGCGGGCAGCGATGGTCTGGAACGGTCCCGACGGAACGAAGCAGCCGCTGCTTTCCGATGAAGAACAAGCGGCGGTGCTGCAGCGTCGCGATCGCGCGCTGGCCTACATCAACGGCCTGATCGAAGTGCATGGCCGCGACCGCGTGCTGGTGTTTGACTAGGTCGCGCTCGGACAGAGCCGCGCGGGCTTGATCGAGGGGGCAGGCTTGATCGAGGGGGCGGGGCGAGTTTAGTGGCCGGTGAAGTGGGGCGGACGCTTATTGAAAAAGGCGTTCATGCCCTCGGCAAAGTCGGCGGTACGCAAGAGCTTCATCTGGCCACGAACTTCGTGCTCTAGCGCCTCTTCCAAGCTGCTGTCGAGGGCGGCATAGACCGCACGCTTGATCTCGCGCAGCACCAGCGGCGGACCCGCGGCCAGGCGCCCTGCGTACTGCCCCGCTGCTTCCGCACCTTCGACGATGCTGTTCAAAAGGCCCAGGCGCAGTGCCTCGTCCGCTGCGACCGAGTCGCCGAGCATCATCAGCTCAAGCGCTTTGCCGACGCCCACCAAACGCGGCAGGGTGTAGGTCGATCCACCGTCGGGCATCAGGCCACGGCGAACAAATAGCTCGGCGAAGCTGGCGGCCTTGGTGCCAATGCGCAGGTCACAGGCCAGGGCCAAGTCACAGCCAAAGCCCGCCGCTGGCCCGTCGACAAACGCGATGACCGGCTTGCTGATGTTGCGCACGGCTCGAATCAGCCCGTGGAAGTAGTTGCGCATGCGGTCTTCGTTGCTCAGCGTCGGGGAACCGGCGTCCTGGCTGTGCATGGACTGCACCATCTCGACCGCGGCTTTCAGATCCAGACCGGAACAAAACGAACCACCACTGCCCGTCAGCACCACCGCCCGCACGCTGCCTTCTTCCCCGGCGTCCAGGATGGCTTGCTTGAGCGCCGCGACTAGCTCGACGGTTAGGCCGTTTTTCGACCCCGGACGGTTCAAGGTCAGGTAGCGAACGGCGTGCTGATCGCTGATCTGCAGATCGGTGAAGGGGGGTTTTTCGCTCATTGCGGGTGTCTTTCTGTCTCGACCGGGACTGGCGAGTCGTTCATGGAAGGGGTCGGGTCCGCACCGTCGACAGCGGAGACCGGCTGGGGCAGGGCGCGGTAAAACGCGGTGGCAGTGTAGGCGTCGATCAGCCGCGGCAGCAAGGCCTTGAGCACTGCCGCCAGCGGCACCGCCAAAAGCAGGCCAATGTAGCCAAGCAGCGTTCCGCCCAGGCTCAAGGAAAAGATGACACCGACGGCCGATAGGCCGATGCGTCCCCCGACGGCCCGCGGCGTGATCAAGAAGGCATCCAACAGCTGCACGGCGCCAAACGTCACCAAGACGCCGATGATCGGTCGCAGGCCGTTGGTCGATGCTTCCAGAAACGCGACGGTCAGCGCCGCCAACAAGCCGATGCTGACCCCGACGTAGGGCACAAAGGCCAAGAAGCCCGCCGTGCAGCCGATGACGATGGCCAGCGGAATATCGGTCAGCGAAAGCCCAATCGAATACAGCGCCGCCTGGATGGTCATGACCGTCAGCTGACCACGCAGCCAGCCGCCCAGCGCGACGTAGATGTCCTGCAGGATGTCGCTGACCATCTGCTGATGACGCGGTGGCACCAGCGGTCGCAGCGCGTCTTTCATACTGGGCATGTCCATCAAGAACGACACCGCGAAGATGGGCACCAGCAGCACCGTGATCAGGTACTTGAAGAAGCCGGCGACGCTCAGCAGTGCGGAACCAACAGCGACGGAGATTTGGCCAGCAGCACCACGAGCCCACTCGCCGATTTTGTCGGACAACAGGCGAACGTAGTCGTTGACGTTGTGCGCTCGCGTCTTGAGCACCTTGCCCAGAAGCGGCAGCAGCTTGTTGTCCAGCAGCTTTTTGTACGCCGGGATCTGCTCGGCGAAGTGATCCAGTTCTCGACTGACCAGGTACGGCAGGGTGGTCGCGATCAGCGTTAGGAAGGCCAAGAAGATCAGCACCATTCCGCCGACGGCCAGCCAGCGCGGAACCCGTCTGCTTTCAAGGGCGCGAACCGAGGGATCCAGTAAGAACGCCACCACGATGCCGACCCCGACGGGGGCCAAGGCCAAAGACAGGTACGAAAGGACGCTCCAGGCCAGGACGACCAGGCCGATGTAGATGACCAAACGAAGAAGAAATAGCGTCAGCCGCCGATCGTCGAACATGCCAACGTATTATCGCCAGACGCACGCCGTGGAGAATTGCTTTGTGTCCTCAGTCGAAAAGAAAGCCGATCGTAGAAAGCCGAGAAAGCCGATCAATGACGGGAAAAGGGGCCGCGCAATGACGCAGGAACAGCACGCAAGGGGGCAACGCAGCGACGAACGAATGGGACATACGCTGCGCATTGTGGCGCTGTCCTTGGCGCTGCAGCAGGGGGGCTGTGCCGCGTACTATGCCGCGCAGCGTGGCGACGAAGCGATGGCCCGTCGCGACTTCGACAGCGCGGTCAATGAGTACCGCGAAGCCACGCAGCGCAAGCCCGGCAAGGCCGAATACCAGCAGAAGCTGCAGACCGCTCGCGAGGCCCGCGTGGCGATGTGGCTGACCGAAGCCGCGCAGCTTGGCAACAGCGGCGACCTGAACCGTGCGCTGCAGCGCTGTGAGCTGGCACTGACCGATCTGCCTGATCACACCGGCGCCCGCACCCTGCACAGCAAGCTGACCGAGCATCGAGCGCAAGCGACCGCTCAGCTGGAAGGGGCCAAGGCCGCGCTGCTGGCTCGACGCGATCTGCAGACGGCAGCGACGACGCTGCAAGGTCTTTTGCCCCTGGCGGCGACCTTCCCCGAGCTGCCGGTGTTCGTCCAGCAAGCCAACGACATGCTGCGCAGCCAGCAGCTTGACGCCCAAGGCCAACGTCAGCTGCAAGAACAGCAGCACGAAGCGGCCCTGAATTCTTTGACCGAAGCGGTGCGCCTGGACAGCGGCAACCAAGCGGCGCAGGCCCACCTGGGGACCGCGCGCGAGTCGTTTTCTACCGTGCTGGACAAGACTGCCAAGGACGCCCTTTCGGTCCGCAAATACAGTGTCGCAGTGCCGGCTCTGTCGCGGGCTGCAGACCTGTGGTCGACGACGGGAAATCCGGCGGATGCGGCCCGCAGCGAGCCCTTCCGACAGCGCGGCAGCGATGTGCTTTTCATGCTGATCAAGCGCGAACGGCTGGCGGCAGAGCGGGCGGAAAAGCCGCGCTTACTGGGGCTGTCGTGGGCGCACTACAAGAGCGCTCTTCTGCTGCAGAACCAGGCCATGGCACTGCGTGGAAATCGCGGCGATGCACAGGCCATCGCTGCCGGTACAGCGACGCTTTTGACCCCCGATGCCCTGCCGATCTTAGAGCCCATTCTGCGCTATCCCGTGTCGCTGCGGATTGAAGGCGAGCCGCTCTTGGTCGACCGCATGTCGCCGGTGCTGAGGTCGACGCTGTCGCCGTTTTCGCAGACCCAGCGCGTCGACTTCGTCAGCGGCGATGCGGAAGACGCGCGCACGCTGGCACAGATCGCGCTGCGCTTGGGGAATCCGTCGCTGACCACGCAGCCCGGTCGGGTCGAGACCCGCACGCAGTCCTATGTCGCGCGCATCGACATGGTGCCAAACCCGCACTTCCGTCAGCTGGTGGCGCGCAGCGATGAGCTGTCCTTGGCCTTGCAGCAGCTCGATGGCTCGGTCGCCGTCGCCAGCCAGAACGCCTCGCAAGCGGCGCGGCATGAACACCGCCTGGCCCGCGCCGAACAGCAAGCGCGCGCGACACAGGCCGATGCCGAGCGGCGCTACCGCGAAGCCGAAGCACACGCCGACGATGTGCAGCGCCGGGTTTCCCGTCTGCAGCGTCAGCTGAGCGATGCCGAATACGAGCTGGCCCAGCTTGAAAGTCGCATCGCCGCGACGCGCGACCCGCAGCAGCGACAGCCCTTGGAAGCGCAGCGGGCCCGTCTGCGCAGCCACCTGCACAGCCTGCGCACCGATCTGCAAGATGCGCGGCACCAGCGGGAACGGGCCGTCGCCACGGTCGATCAGCTGCGCCTGCAGCGCGGCAGCGATCGATCCGTCCGCGAGATAGACAGCGCGCATGACGATGCCGAACGCAACGCACGGCGGGCCCAGGCTGACCTGGCCAACGTCGCCAGCGATCGCGATCGCGTGGCCGCCGAGCTAGCCCACACCCGACATCTTCTGTCACAGACTCCCGAGCTAATCGAGCAGCCTGTGCACGCCGATTACGCGTACTCGGAACAGTTCTTTCGTCGCATCGCTCGCGTCGACGCCAGTCTGCGCATGACCGAACGCGCGCTGCCGGCCCCCTTGGTCGAAAAGCCGGTGTGGGCCGACGCGTGGCACGAAGACTTCGCTCGCAGCGAGCATCGCGTGCCGGGCGCGCCCGACCTGTACATCGCACCGCACCCGCCGCGCTTTCCCCTGGATGAAGATCTAGTCGGTCGCGCGCTGTCAACGCTGGCCAAGGATGTGAAAGGCCAGCTGACGGGGGCATTGTCGGGCCATGGCGCGCGTTTTCTGCGACAAGCCGCGGCCAGCACGGGCGATGCGCGACTCAATGCGCTGCTTCTGGCCCACCACGCCGCAGCGCAGATCGCAGACAAAGCCGCCCTGCAAAACGCCCAGCAAGAGATCGCCCGCGCCCTGGGCCTGGATGTCACAGCGGATCGCGTGAACCTGGCGATCTTCGACGGTCAGTAGCCGTCGCGTCCTCCGCCGCCTGGGCCCGCGCATGACGGATCGATTTGCGAATCGTAGCGACAGATCTTTTCAACAGATCTTTTCAACAGATCAACCGATCCTGTTCAGGGGGCGGCGATCGATCGCGCACACGCGTTGGGGTCTATAGCGACGGATCGGCGCAGCAGCGAAAGCCGGTCGAATAGTCGTGGTAGCTCTTGGCGTGGGCCACGGTGCGGTACAGGCAGCCAGCTCCGTTGATCTTGGCGTCGACGAAGAAGCCGCCGCGAAAGACACCGTTGCCGCTGGGCGTGGTGGCATCGATCCATTCGTGCAGGTTGCCGTGCATGTCGTAGACGCCGTAGCTGCTTTTGCAGTCAGCAAACGATCCGCCCGGCGCGACGGTGTTGGGCAGGTTGACGCAGCAGGGATCGTTCATGTTCTTGCTGGTAAAGACGCCGCCGCCGGGGCCAAAGCAGTCGTTGACGGGGTGGGTGGCTCGCCCCTCGTTGCACGCCCCTTTTTTGTAGGTGTTGCCATAGGGATAGGTGAAGCGGGCGGGGCCTTGGCATGCGGCCAGCCACTCGGGCTGTGTGCACAAGCGCTTGCCGGCCAGCTTGCAAGCGGCCTGCGCTTGCGTGCCGCTGATGTACGCCTGTGGCTTGATGCCGGCCGCGACGATGGCGCGCACCATCTGGCCATCGGCGACGCGATCGAAGGGCCATGGCTCGAAGCTGCCGTCGGGGCGCACGCGCTGCAGCGCGGCTTCATAGCGATCGATGCAGACCGAACGTCCGCCCTCGGGCACCGCGACTAACGCCATCTGCCCCGGGCAGCGAGCGGCGATGCCCGCCGCCAAGTCGACATCGACCGCCGCATCCGGTGGTTCGTCGATCAGGATGCCGGGATCGAGATCCTCGGGCTGGACGCAGCCCGCAGAGGGCATAAGCAGCAGCAATAGCAGCGATCCGCCCCCCCGCAATCGACCCGTCTTTCTGTCACCAGTTCCAGCCTGTTCCGTCTGCATTCGCGCACCATATCACTTCGCCCAGCCAGGGCCGACCACAGCGCGCGCGAGGTCGCAACTCCTGGCTTGAATTGCCAGGCCAGATCCTCGACACTTTGCGCCATGCGTGACGTCGTCATTCTCTCAGGCGTGCGGACGCCGTTTGGCCGTGGAGTCAAAGGCTCGCTCAAAGACACTCGCCCCGATGACTTGGCCATCTCGGTGGTACAGGAAGCGCTCCGTCGGTCGCAAGTGGCCGGCAGCCAGGTCGAAGACGTGGTCTTGGGCTGCGCCTTCCCCGAAGCCGAGCAGGGCATGAACGTCGCCCGCGTGATCGCGATGGGCGCCGGGCTGCCCGCCGATGTGCCGGCCATGACCATCAACCGCTTCTGTTCGTCCGGTGTGCAGGCGATCGCGATCATCGCGGACCGCATCGCCGTCGGACAGATCGACGTTGGGATCGCCGGCGGTCTGGAATCGATGTCGATGGTGCCGATGAGCGGCGCCAAGCCATCGCTGAACCCGCGCCTGGTCGAAAGCCAGCCCGACCTGTTCACGCCGATGGGCATCACCGCCGAAAACGTCGCGCGCAAGTTCAACATCAGCCGCGCCGAACAGGACGAGTTCGCGTACCGCAGCCACCAAAAGGCGATCGCCGCGCAGCAAGCCGGCTATTTCAATGACGAGATCCTGCCCGTCGAGACCACCGTGTTCGACGAGGCGGGCCGAGCCAAGAGCGTGCGTCTGGATCGCGATGAGCT
Source organism: Polyangia bacterium (assembly GCA_041908565.1). GTDB lineage: Bacteria > Myxococcota_A > Polyangia > Palsa-1104 > JAEUJZ01 > JAEUJZ01. The sequence goes on from JAYRFD010000809.1 coordinate 9,769, forward strand.
ACCGCGCGCTGACACCGACTTGGCCAAGCTTGCGACCCTGAAGCCGGCCTTTGATCCGACGGGCAGCGTGACGCCAGGCAACTCGTCGCCGCTGACCGATGGCGCCGCGGCCGTCGTGCTGGCCGGAAAAGATCAGGCCGCAGGTCGTCAGGCCCTGGGCTATTTCCGCAGCTTCGCCGTCGCTGGCGTGCCGCCCGACATCATGGGCATTGGCCCGGTGCCGGCGATCCGCAAGCTGCTGAAGAAGACCGGGCTTTCGATCGCCGACATCGACATCTTCGAGATCAACGAAGCCTTCGCCAGCCAGGCCGTGTACTGCGCCAAAGAGCTTGGCGTGCCCACCGATCGTCTGAACATCCACGGCGGCGGCATCGCCATCGGCCACCCCTTGGGAGCCACCGGCGCTCGCATGACGCTGACCGCACTGCGCGCCTTGGCCAAGACCGGCGGCCGCTACGGCATCATCTCGATGTGCATCGGCGGCGGCATGGGTGCCGCAGCCCTGGTCGAGCGCGCCTAGCCCCGTCAGTCACCCGCCGGGTCGCGCTGGCTACGCAGCCGGCTTGTTGTGCCCTGCCGCGTGCTGATTGAAAAAGCGAGCCGATGCATCCAGGCCCTTTTCGATCTCGGCGGCGATGAACTTTTCCACCTGCCCACCGATCCCGAAGATCTTCACTTCAATTTCCCAGTCCATGATGCGCCGACAGGCCTGATCTCCATCGGCCACCAGACGCAGCTTGTAGTTCATCTTGACCTTGTCGCGCAGCGCGCTGGGCAATAGCTCGCCGGATGCGTCCATCGCGCCCTTGTTGTGCGACCGTCGGTCTTCCATCGAAAACCCGCCGCCCACTAGCTTCTTGATGAAGGCCGGCATGTTGTCGGGCGGGCTGATGCGCGTGTGCATGGTCCAGGTCGCGCCGTCGACCGAGCGGCTGAGCGTTTCGCAGGCCTGGTTGCCCATGCCTTCGATGCTGAGTCGCTTTTCAAAGCTGGGATCAAACGCCAGTTCGATGTAACGGGCGACCGGCACGTTGATGCGGTGCTCTTTGACAAGCTTCATGGATCGTTCCTCGCTGGTCTGTGGGTTCCTGCGAATTCCCGTCGAGATTACCCAGATCGCAGGCGGCGGTAAATCCATCCGTGCGCTTATTTTGGCCGCCGCGGAAGGCCCTGATATAACCGCCGCGTGATCGCACAACTGCAAGGAATGTTGAGTGACAAAGGTCTCGACTCGGTCGTGCTGGATGTCGGCGGAGTCGGCTTTCATGTGTTTGTTTCGCTGACCACGCTGCAGGCGCTGCCAGCGGCTGGAAATGCGGCGCGGCTTTACACCTATCTGCTGGTGCGAGAAGACGCGCTGAACCTGTACGGCTTCGCGACGCTCGACGAAAAGCAGGTGTTCGAACGCTGCCTATCGGTGTCCGGCGTGGGTCCCAAGCTGGCCTTGGCCGCCCTGTCTGGCCTGGGTCCGCAGGATCTGGCGGATGCCATCGTGCGCGGCGAAGTGGCGCGCCTGCAGCGCATTCCCGGCATCGGCAAAAAGACGGCCGAGCGCCTGGTGATGGAGCTACGCGACAAGTTCCACCGTCCAACAGCCGGCTCGCGCCCCGACGGACGCAGCGTCCCATCGCTGGGAAAGTCCAGCGGAGCAGCCGTGTTCGCCGATGTCATCGGGGCATTGACCAACCTTGGCTACAAGCCGGCCGATGCCGAGCGCGCCGTCGAGAAAGTCACACAAGAACTGACCCCAAGCAGTGGCAAAGGGGCCGCGGCCGCTGCATCGCCAACCGCCCTGCCGCCGCTTGAAGAGGTCCTGCGTCTGTCGCTGCGCGCGCTGCAGCGCGACTAGATCGCCGTCGAGACAGAACCCCGCGTTACTTGACCAGGACCAGCGTCTGTTCGTTGATGGCGACCAGCGTGCCGTCTTCGGTCCATAGCTCTCGCTGTTCGACGACGTAGCCATCGCGGGCGGCCAGGGTCTGACCGCGAAAATACAGCGGCGCCGACGGACAAAGCTGCTGCGGCGGGTGAAGCAGCTGCAGGCTGAACGCGATGGTCGCCATCGGCCGCGGAACTGGCTCGGTCACAAGCAGCGCTGGCCAATAGATGTCGATGGTGGCGACCACATCCGCTTCTTCCCAGGTCGGTCCCAGATCCAGCAAGCGAACCCATCCCTCCGTCGGTGGATTGCCAGGCTGGCCGGCAAATGGCAGGCCGTGGGTCGGACGAAATTCGCAGTGCTGCGTGAACACGGGCGCCAGCGGAGCGCGAATCGGCGCGACGGGCACCTGGCGCCACGGCGACAGGACCGGCGGCGACAACAGCATGCGATCGCGATCGGTCACCCGCGTTCGACCCAGGACGGCGACGGCATGCGCCTGCACTTCGCCGCCCTGCAGAAGCTGCGCAGCCAGCGTCGACACGCCACTGCCACTGCGCAGGGCATCCACGCGTAGCTGCACACGTCCCGGCTGCACCGGCCCGGGCAGCGCCGCCGTCAGTGAACGTAGGGGCCGATCGGCATCGGGCTCTTGACTGCGGATCGCGCGAACCAAGATGGCCAAGACCAGACCGCCGAACGCCCCGCGGCCTTGCTGCCAGGTGTCGGCAATCTCGATCTCGTAGTGACCCTCTGCGACGCGACGAGGCGTGGTCAGCTGACGAAAATCCAGCCCCCCCAAGGCATCTGATGCGGACAAGGCCCCAGGCGGCTGTGCATGCGATCCGTCGTTCGACACGGGTGACACGGGCGACACCGACTGAGCCTAAGGCAGTCGGCCCCTGGCTGTCATCCCCGGGTTGACGACAAGCTTCCTACAGTCGCGCTTTACAGCATGCGCGCCGGCAGGGTACGCCTTGCCGCATGCATGAATCGCGCAGGATTCAGTCGCGCAGCCCCTCGCTTTCCGAGCCGGCCGCACGGCAGCACGTCGTCGATGTGTGTCGACGGCTGTACGAA
>JAYRFD010000810.1:0-2956 GCA_041908565.1 Polyangia bacterium
CAAGCTGCTGGATGGCATCGATGATGCGGACACCGTGACGCTGATTACAACCGCTGGCAGCCCGCGCGTGTTATCCGAACGAGTGCCAGGGAACATGCGCGATGCAGTGCGCGCGACCCTTTCGCAGATCGGCGGCGCCAGCGCTGGGGCCTCGGTCGAGCTGTATGACGGCCTGCGTCGGGCCGTCGATGCGCTGGGCAGCGCAACATCTGGGCGCCATCGCCGCGTGGTCTTGGTCAGCGGTGCGCAGGGACGGGGACAGATTCCCAGCGAACGCACCAGTCGCTTGGTGCGGGGCTTCGCCGAAACCAGTGGCGGCGTCACCGTCTTGGCCCTGGGCGAAGTCGGCAACCTGCGCTTGCTGCAGAGCCTGGCCGATGCCGGAGCCGGCGCGCTGTACTACGTCAAGCGCACCAGCGAGCTGCCCGGACTGTTTGATCGCGAGGTCAGCTACAGCCTGATTCCCGTCGCAGAACAGGTCGTCATTCGCCTGTCGCCGGGACGATCCTATCGACTGCGCGAGGTCTTCGGCGTCAACACCACAAGCTGGCAGCTTTCGGCCGAGGGCGGCACCATCCGCATCCCCGCGCTGTTTGCCGCCTGGCGCAAGAGCCCAACGCAGATCTTCGATCGTCGCGGCGGCGGCGGCGCCATCCTGGTCGAAGTCTTGCCGCGCAAGGACGCCATCAACGAACGCCCAGCCACCGTCGGAAATATCAGCGTCGAATACAATGTGCCCGGTGGCGTTCGCAAAAGCACCAGCCTGCAGGTCAGCGCTCCGGATGGTCCGTTTGGCACCCCGCAGCGCGGTCGTTTCAGCAAGCCCGATGTCGAAAAAGGCTTCGTCGTGCTGAACCTATATGTCGGCTTGCGCATGGCCAGCGAACGCACCGCGGTCGGCGATCTGCGCGGTGCCTATGACGTGCTGTCGGCGCTTCGCGAAAATGCCGAAGCGTGGAACGTCAATGCCAACGATCTCGAGGTCTACGACGACCTGCGCTACGTGTCGAAGTTCATCAACCTGCTGGCCGCCAAAGGCGCTGATCAAGAGCCGCCGCGCGCCGTGCAGTACCGTCAGCCCTGGCCGCAAGACTAAGCAACGCCGGGAACGGCTGGACGAAGCGCGCGGGGTCGCACAGGGTTGTGGTCAGCGACGCAGCATCGGCAACAAGACGTGTTCGCCGAAGCGGCTGACGATAAAGGTCATGGTCGGGAACAGCAGCGCGCCAAACAGTCGACCCAGCGCGCGCACCGGCAGCACTTCTTCGCTGGCGTCGCGCAGCAGATCGTGAACTTCCTTGATCCGCTTGAACTCTTTGTACCGTACACAGTCCAATAAACCCCCAGTCATTTCACGTGCTTCCGTCGCTAGTGAGGTTTTCGCCTAGCGGACTCAGCAGCGACCCGTCGAGCACCTACACCGAGTCATGGGATCACCATGGGATCACCACAGCGCGGTATAATCCGGCGGGGGTGTCCTGTGGGTGAGGTCATACGTAGGACCAAGGGCGGCAAGTTCATCGGGTTCTATCTGCGCTGGTACGAAGGCGGAAAGCGCCGGCTGATGGCTAGCAAGCAGCCAACGCAAGCCGAAGCCCGGAAGATGCTGCTTCAGATCGAGGCCAAAATCGCTCGCGGCGAGGCCGGCATTTCAGAGCGACGCACCGACTGGCCGACCGTGAGCGAGCTCATCGAACGCTTCTGCACCGAATACAGCCGGCCCCGAATCAAAGACATTGAGAAGTATCGAGCACAGTATCGTTGTGTGCTTCAGCGAGTTGCCTCGATTGGCCATCTGTCAGCCGCTGCCGTGACGCCAGAAACGATCACAAGGCTGCGTGAAGCACACTTGCGACGATTCGCGTCCGGCACGGTGCGCATGACGCTCGCTGCGCTGTCTGTGGCCTTTGCTTGGGGTGTGCGGCAGGGCCTAGCACCCAGCAACCCTTGCCGCGGTGTAGAGCGCCCTAGCGCGCCTCACGCGCTCGATTTCCTGACCCGCGAAGAAGTCGCCGCGCTGTTGCAGTATGCTCGCGAGCACGCACCCGAGCTGCACCCCATGATCGCGACCGCGCTGCACACCGGGCTACGCAAGGGAGAGCTGTGCGGCCTACGTTGGCAAGATCTGGATATCCCGACGCGGCGCCTGACGGTCGCCCGCAGCTACCGCAGCACACCTAAGAGCGGCAAGGCGCGGCATCTGCGACTGCCTGATGTGCTGGTCCCGGTTCTGACAGAGTGGCGCCAGCACTGCCCAAAGACCGCCGAGGGCCTCGTGTTCCCCAAGCGCCGACGCAAAGGGGGGTGGGGCATGTCGACGCTGACAAGCGACATGCTGGGCCTGCCGGCGCTTCTGCGTGCCGCTGGGGTGCGTGAACTGTCTCACCCCTGGCACGCGATGCGCCACACGTTCGCGTCGCACTTCGTCATGTCCGGTGGCAGCATCTTGGCCCTATCGAAACTTCTGGGTCACAGCGACGTGAATATCACGCTGATCTATGCCCACCTTGCACCCGACTTCCTCGGGGAAGAGATGAACCGCGTGAAGTTCTAGGCACTGTCGCCGAACGCTAGCCAGGCCGGCGACACACCAAGTCCTTTCGCCAGCATTGCGATCGTATCCAACCCGGTCGCACCGCCGCTGCCGCGCTGAAGGCGCACAATCTGTGCCCGACCCATGCCTGCTGCCGCAGCGAGCTTGTCAACGCTGAGACCGAGCGCCAATCGCTTCTCGCGCAGTCGGCGAGCGAGCTGCGCACCTAGCTCTTGCTTTGCGTTCGGCGTCGGCCCCAGCAAAGAGGCTCTCGCCCTCGACATCCCCCGCCCCGGCGACCGCCTTGCCAACCCCGAGCTGCACTACCGCGAGCCTGGGAGCCCTGCCACCTAGCCCCGCCGCCTCTCATGTACGCCCGTCCCACCGACTCCCGCCCCCATCCGCCAGCCTCCGGCCCGCCGG
>JAYRFD010000811.1:0-1607 GCA_041908565.1 Polyangia bacterium
GCCCCAGCCTCTTGGCTCGTCTCGGAAGAAGAGTTCGCTTTTGCCCCAGCCTCTTGGCTCGTCTCGGAAGAAGAGTTCGCTGCCGCTTCAGCCTCTGTCGTGTTTGGCGTTGGCCTTTTTGGGTCGACAGTAGGAAGGGGGGATGGGCCGCGGGGCTACTTTTTGGCGGGGCGCATGGCGCGCAGAAGCTGCTTCATGGGGCCGCGGGGGTAGGCGCCGTATTCGCCGAACTCGCTGGCGCCGGCCAGCCAGCCGCCGCCGTCCAACGTCACGGTGTCGCCGTTTTGGTACGGGCACAGATCGCTCAGCAAGAAGACGGCCATGTTGGCAAGTTCGCTGTGTTCGCCGACGCGGGCCATCGGGACGCGCTTTTCGACCATGCCGTCCAGCATGCTGGGGTCGGGGACTAAAGCCTTCCACGCCCCTTCGGTGGGGAAGGGGCCCGGCGCGATGGCGTTTAGGCGGATGCCGTAGACGCCCCACTCGATGGCCAACGAGCGCGTCATGGTCATGACGCCGGACTTGGCGCAGGCCGACGGCAGCACGAAGGGCGATCCGGTCCAGGCATACGGCGTCAGGATGCTGAGGATGCTGCCTGGGGCGCCTCGTTCGATCAGGTGGCGACCGACGGCCAGCGTGCAGTTCACGGTGCCGTAAAGGACGATCTTGACCACCGCATCAAAGCCACCGGGAGTCAGGTCTTCCGACGGGCACAGGAAGTTGCCGGCGGCATTGTTAATCAGGCCATCGATGCGGCCGCACAGCTCGACCCCGCGGCGCACCATGGCGTCCACTTGACCGGCATCGCGCACGTCGCAGCCGACGGTGTCGACGGTGATGCCCTGGCTGCGCAGCCGCTCCGCCGCGTGCCCCAGGCGATCGACATTTCTGGCCGAGATCAAAAGGCGCGCGCCGGCCCGTCCCAGCCCTTCGGCCATGCTGAAGCCCAGGCCCGTGCCTCCGCCGGTCACCAGGACGACGCGGTCTTTCAGAAGGTCGGGGGCAAAGCCCGCAGCTTTGCGCGGGGCAATGGCGGGGCGCGTCGGCTTGCCGCCCGCTGCCGTTGCCGATCCATCCCCCGATTGATCAAGCGATCCGTCACCAGAGTGGGCTTTTGTCATGGCCCGCATCGTATCAAGATTCGGCGCTGGTGCGGGCGATGCAGCCGCGACCGAGCCTTAGTCGGATTCGCTGGGCGCTTCCTTGGGGCTGGGCGAGGTCATGAGCGTCGGCACTTCGGGGAAGACCCAGGCTTTGTGCAGGGCGGGATCGCGACGGCTGGGACCGGGGATGACGGCTTCCTTGTGCCCGGCGAAGTCTCGACGCAGGGCGGCGGTGTCGATGCCCCAGCCCGCGTCAAAGGCGCGCTTGCGCAGCTGGCGATAGGCGACGGCCAGCTGATCGCTCTTTACGTGAAGCTCGGCGGCAAGCTCGATGGGCAGGCGTTCCGGGCGCTGGGCTTCAACGATGGGCGCGTCTTCATCAAAGATCTGCAGCATACGGCGGGTGGCATCGCCGTCGGCCCAGCTGCCACGAAAGAAGCTGCGCAGCTGCAGCCACAGCGTTCGCGTGGTGCCATCGTCGACGGGGACGTTGGCGTCAAAGAC
>JAYRFD010000812.1:0-8282 GCA_041908565.1 Polyangia bacterium
ACCACCCGTGATGCGGGTCAGCGGCAGCAGGCCATCGGTCGCGTCGTACCCGCCCGTGCTTAGGTACGCAACCGGCAAGCTCTGCTGTTCTGCGACCCGTGCTGCCAAAAGTGCGGCGACGCTGGGCAGCGAATCGGATGACTTGCCGCTCCACACATGCTTGATGCCGGTGTCGTGGTTGTTGGTCTGCGTGTCGATGCCGTTCACGACCAGCAAGCGACTGCCCAGCTCTGCAAAAAAGGACTCAACGGTGTCCAGCACCACGCCCTGATTCGACAGCGAGATGGGCGCAATGGACACCCCGCTGCTGAGCCGTTTCGGCATGCGGTACAGGTTCTGCTGAATCTGCGCGGTGGCCGGCTTCGCATCACAAAGGAGCGTCGGATCCCAGCCGCCATCGGCGTGCAACGAAATCAGATAGGGACCGGGATACCTGGATGTCTCGGTGCGGGCGGGCGGAACACCGAACAACGAAAGCGTCGCCAGCGAGCCTAGTTTCAGGAGCGTTCGTCGATTCATGGCGCGTCCTTCCTATTCGTACAGAAAGCGAACGTCGGAAAAGAGGTAGCTGATGACGGCCATCCATCCGCCGATGGTGTACACTGGGTCGCTGCCAATCGCTTGTTCGCTGGGCAGCAGCTTGTCGTGGGTGTAGCACTCCGGAACGTAGTCAGGGTCGCCAGGATCCCCGCAGGGATAGATCTGCGACTGACTGCGATCCCACAGACCCAAGCAGTAGTACGGCAGATAGTCCGGTTTCCCCGCGTCGTTTAGCTCATCGACGGTGTCTCGGAACAGCGCAAAGGCGGCGTCCACTTCGGGATCCTGCGCTGTCACGCGCTCGCCCAGCACGCGCTGAAACAGATGGACGATGTTGTCCCGAATGCGACGTTCCCCCTCGCCATCAGACGGCGCCGTGCTGCGTTCGACCTTGGGTAACAAGACGCGCTGGGCCGCGGGTCGCGTGAACTCCCAAGCAACGGTCTTGCATGCGACTTCGTTGCCCATGCGCTCTGCCACCTGAGCAATCATCGGATTGGCGACGGTGGCGCGGGCCGTCACGGCAAAGGAATCAATGCCTCCGTACAGGATGGAATAGCGATCGCGCAGCTCGCGGATGCGCGGCGACTTGACGCCCCAGCCCCCCATGGACCAGGGAATCCCGCTCACCGCTTCGATCTTCCGATCCAGCTGCTCGGGTGTAAGCAAGCGGCCAAAGCCCACCTCCGCTGCCAAAAAGGGGTTCGCAATCTGCGGGCTGCGTGCGCGGAAAAACCGGCTCTTGATCAGGGCTCGAACCAGCTCTTGGTAGCGTTCCCCCCGCTGCAGATAGGTCTGCACCAACGCATGAAGAAAGCGCTCTTGCGCGGCCCACGCCGCCAGCCTTTCAGAAAAATCAGTGGCCTGCGGGTCCGCTGGATAGCGCAGAACTTCGCGGCCCATCACGCCTCGGTACGCGACGCGTGCCACGCTCAACGCAAAGCGTGGATCCTGAACGACCAGCTGCGACAGAGCCGGCAGCATGCGTGCTTCCTGACCCGGTATGCGCTGGCTGCCAAAGCCCGGCGGCAGCATTTCCTGGTGGCGGTTCGTCGCGGCCGTGATCCGCGGGTCGTAGTCAAAGCCCGCGCTATCGGGATAGTTGCCAAACGCGCTGGCAACCGGATCAAGCAGCGTGTGACAGACACTGCAGGCGGGCGCGTTGCGCGGCGGGTTGGCGACTCCCGTGAGCGCCGCGGTATCGACGGGACGCTGCGCCAACTTCAGTAGGTCGGTGGCCAGAAAAGCGTTGTACAAGACGCGCGATCGGGCCCTTCCTTTGTTGGTTTCCGTGCTGACCCAGCGCCCCAAGAAGGCGGGAGAGGTCAGGACCCCAGCATGGGCAACCGGACCACGCTGTGTGGCGAGCAGCTTGGCTTCTTTCCAGGCGTCGAACGCATCCTTCATCGTCGGATCGAACAGCCCCCGTGCCCCGTATAGCGCGGCCGTGTACGGGTTCACCAGCGTGTAGTCGGCCGTCAGAACCTCACGAAACGGAGCGTTCTTGGCCACGACATGCGCGATAAGCTCCAGCGGTTCCTGCAAAAGCCCACGCTGCACCGTGCCCCAGTACAGGTAAAAGTTCTGGGCGCACTGGTTGTAGTTCGGCGATCCCTTGCAGACCACGGTCGGTCCCAGCAGCCACGGCAACACGGCCGGGTAGTCCTCCGGGCGAAACTGCCCCGCGCCCACCTGTACACGCGCACCGCCATGGGTCAGCAGCACATCATTCCAGGTGTCTTTGACGTGCTGCAGGAAGCCCGGCTCGGACATCAGCGTGGTCAGCGCTTGATCGAACGCGGCTTCATCCGCGATGTTCTGTTCTGCCTCGGTGGGCAGGCGTCCCCCCAGTAGCACGGTCGCGCGCCGAAAGGTCACCGCCCAGTCTTCGGTCTGCACGCCGGCCAGCGCATCGTCCGATTCACCGGGGCACGAAACACCACCACCTTGTAGCTGCGTCACCAGCGTTTCAAGCGCGCGATATTCGTCGCTGTCTTTGGCCACAGGTGCCCCGCCCAGGTGCGAATCACCGCCTGTTGCTTTCAACAGCAGCTTGGGCACACCGGCAATCTGCTCTTGCGTCATGCGGCGCGCGCTTTCCAAGTTGATGTCGAGGAAATCAGGATACGCATCCCATTCCAGGACGAAGCTGGCCGCACGTCGCTTGGCGTTGTCTCCAGTCACCGCGGTACCGCCCGGAGCATGACAGCCAGTGCACTTGGCGTTCATCAGCGGCCATACCGTCTGCGCAAAAAGCTGCCGAGTGGACACGCAGTCTTCTTCTGCTTGCGATGGGCCCCCGCCTTGGCAGGCCCCCAGCCAACACAGCCACAGCGCACAGCCAAGCCGCTGCGCCAACTGAAGTCCTTCTTGCGCGGATGTTCGTCGTGTCATGAATCGCTGCCTCGGCCTCTTTCGCAGACAGTTATTCCGACGGCAGTGCTGGGTCAAGGATGTAGATCAACCGATGCAGGGCCGTGCGCCGCTTGTACTTCGACTTCTACAGGGCGCGACCACGACACCCGCTGTGGCCCGGCATGGGTGGGGCAAACCACGGCGCATTCACACCGCTGCCGTCTCTGTGCATAGCCGTTGGCCTTCAGCGTTGATGCAACAACGCCGTTCACTCGCCCTCTTGCCGGATGCATACCCATGTCCCGCCCGCGCTTTGGACCGACAAGAAGATGCGGGGGGAATTCAATGCCCTGGCACTTTTGTCTTTTGTCGCTTCGTTCGCTTTTGGGCTGCGAGCCCTGTCCCAAGCCGAAGTCGCCCCCGTGCGACAGTCCGTGCGTGCTCCGAACGGTGAGGGCCTCGTCGAACCCCGACAACTTCTTCGGCGGGACCGATAGCATGAGCGTCTGCGACTGCCGTGGAAGCGGCGCCACGATGGGATCCAGCGACGGTCTGCAAGCACTGAGCTTTTCCAGTGCCCCCCTCACCCCGGCCTTTGCTGCCAGCGCCACAAACTACACGCTTGCACTGGCGTCGCCGTCCGCATCGCTGACGGTCACCGCGGCGGTCGGGCAGCCGAGCACAAACGTGTTGTCAACGGCAGCCTGGTGGCATCCGGAGTCCCCTTCGGCCCCCTTGCTCTTGCAGGCAGGAAGCCAGCCAGTCATCCAGATCCTGGTGACGGCGGCCAAGCAATCGACCAAGGCCTACACCGTGAATGTCCACTTTGAAATTGGAGGGCTGGAGATATCTGAAAGACGCGTCGCGCGGGTCGGGGCCTGGCCTGGGTTCCAGCTCGTCGCTGGACGGCACGACGGTGGCCGTCGGCATGCCCAGCGACGCCAGCGCCCTTCCAATGGGTGGGCCAGCACGCCGTGCCGACTTGCTGCGGCCCAGCGACGAAAAGCGCACGTAAGCCGGTGGAGCGTTGGCGCGCCAACTTTGGGCGGCATCGTCCCAACGTCTCGATCGGGCGTCCTGTCCGTGGATGGCTGCGGTACAGGTGGATGCGCACAATGGTGAACAATTTGTCTGCTCCAGCCGCGGGCACAGAACGGTCGCGAGCCCATATCGGCTTCATCCTGGTGACCATGCTCATCGACATGATGGGCGTCGGTCTCATCCTGCCGGTGTTGCCGTCTCTCGTCGGCGAATTCACGCACGATCTGAAGTCGCAGTCGTACTGGTTTGGGGCGATGACGTTCACCTTCGGCTTCACGCAGTTCCTGTGCGCGCCGCTTTTGGGCGCGCTATCCGACCGCTATGGACGACGGACGGTGCTGCTGCTTTCGGTCGCGGGCCTGGGCACGATGTTCCTGCTGTCGGGACTTGTGCGGTCACTGCCCCTTTTGGTTGGGGCGCGGGTCATCGGCGGCATGTTTGCGTCGAATGTATCGGTGGCCAACGCCTACGTCGCCGACATCACCCAGCCGGACAATCGAGCGCGAAGCTTTGGCCTGCTCGGCGCCGCCTTTGGCTTCGGCTTCATCCTCGGCCCGATGATCGGCGGGCTGGTCGGTGGCGTCGGTATTCGCATTCCGTTTTTCATCGCGGCGGGGCTGTCGCTGCTCAACTTCTTCTATGGACTCTTCGTCCTGCCAGAGTCACTGCCGGCCTCGCGTCGTCGTCCAATTCAGCTGAAGAAGGCCAACCCCTTCGCCGCCCTGGTCGGGCTCGCGCGCTTGCGTGGAATCGGCATGCTGGTGACGGTGATTGCGCTGGCAGGTCTGGCGCAGTCCATCATGATCGGCACCTGGGTGCTGTACTGCACCTATCGCTTTGGCTGGGGGCCACGGCAGAACGGCGCCTCCTTTTTCTTCGTGGGTGTGATGTCGGCCGTGGTTCAGGGCGGACTGCTCGGCTGGCTGCTGCGCACCCTCGGGGAACGGAGGCTCGTCTTGGCCGGTCTGGCATCGGCCACGCTCGCCTATGTTGGCTATGGCATCGCCCCGCAGGGCTGGATGGTCTATGCGCTCATCGTCATGAATCTGCTGGCGTTCGGCATTGGCGCCGCGGTCAACGCGCTGGTGTCGAAGGCGGCCCCGCCGGATGCGCAAGGGCTGACGATGGGCTCGCTCTCGTCGCTAAACAGCGTCGTCGCGGTCATCGGCCCGCTGGTCGGTCTTGGCATCTTCGCGCGCGTCAGCCACTTTCCGCGGAACGACGTGCGCGTCGGCGCTCCCTACTTTTTGTCAGCCTTTATCAGCTTGATCGCGCTTCTGTTGGCAAGCTGGCACTTTGCCCGTCAAGCCAAGCGATCGACGCAGGCCGAAGGAATCCCGTCCTCGCCGCCCAGCCGCTGACCCCGTGCCGGACCACGGCGATCTTAGGGAGTGGGGCGCGGGCCGCGATACGTGCCGTAGTCGAACTGGGAATAGGCGGACCACGGACCCCAGCCGTGTGCATTCTGGGCGCGGGCGCGGAAGCGATAGATGTTCGGCTTGGTCACCGGAAACGTCTTGACGTACGCATCGGGGCTGGTCCACGTGTGATAGGCGGAAAAGGCGCGGCCGTTCCAAGACTCCAGCGCCAGCTGATACGACGTGGCACGCGGGATGGTTGCTGACATCAGCTTGGCGTAGTCAAGCTGCACCACCGAGCCGTGGCTGGGATACAGCCCCGTCGGCGCAGGGGGCGGCAGGCGGGTATCGGGCGGTAGGCTGCGATCGACGATCACGGTGGGCTTGGTCGCGACCTGCATGACGTTCCAGTCGGCCCCACCGACATCGCACAGCGGCGCGGTCTGGAACTGTTTGGCGACGGGAAGAGTCCAGCTGCCGAAGCGCTCGGTAGTCCAGTCCGACAGCGTGCGCTTGCGGTTGTACAGCGCGTACCACAGCGGCACATCGGTGAACGCAGGGCTGTCGTTGAGGTAGGTCTTCCAATAGCCCGGGCTGGTGTAAAGCCCACAGCCGACGCCGTGTGTCTTGCACTCATCGATGCCGGCGCGAATCATCGTGGTCAGCTTGTTCTTGCCCAGCGCCACTGCGCCGCTCGCCTCTTCGACATCCAGCCACATGGTGCCGATGGGGAAGGCGCGCACCATGTCGAAGGCTGCCCGCACCTGCGCCGCGATGTCGCGATCCCAATACAGATAGACGTAGGCATCGACAGTCATCCCGCGCGCGACGGCCATCGCCAGTTGCTGCTGGGCGATCGCGTCGACTTGGGTGCCAACCACGACGTGTCGCACGCCCGATTCCCAGAAACAGTCGATCTGCGACTGCGCAAGCGGCGTTTCCCAGAACGAGACATCGGCTGCGAACAGGGCGCGGTTCGCGGGATCGCCGCCGAAGTAGGGCGCCGGCGTTAGCGCGGCTTGCGTCGAGGCCAGCTCATCCTCCCAATCAGAGACCTCGCCACAGCCGGAAAGACCGACAAGACCAGCCAGACACAGCGTCGAAACTCGCATGGTTCCTCGGGGCGCGCGCAGCGCTTCAGGGGGTTGGACGATGAACGGCATGCCGCGGACCATACGGCAGACGCTCCTCTGGCCAGAACAAATTGCACCCCCCGTCGGGGACACAGACAGTCGTGGGTTACGTCGGATTCTGCCGTCGGGCGCAGCCGTCCTATCAGCGCTTGGGAACCAAGACCGCGCGGCGCACCCCATCGGCGCGACGAGACATCAGCACCACCGCCCCCACCACGCGCCCGCGCACGACCATGTGCATCATGCACACCGAGCGCTGGCCAAACGGGCGCAGCACCAACGCGTCCAAGCGCCGCCGCGTCGGGCCGGAAGGGGGAATCGCTTCGGCAGAGGATCAGGTCGATCAGTCGTCCGACGCCGTGGCGATCATCACGCCGGCTGAGACGCGGACCTACACAGAAATCGAGAGGCGCGCGAACCGGCTGGCCAACCATCTTCACGCGCTGGGCATCGCGCCAGGACAGACGGTCGGCGTGTGCACTGGGCGGACGCCTGCGATGGTCGTCGGTGTTCTTGGCGCGCACAAGTGCGGCGCACGGTTCGTCCTCTTGGACCCCGCGCACCCCGAGCAGCACCTTGCCTGGCTGGCGGGATCGAGGTCCGCTCCCCCCCCCGGCGAGCACATGACGCTGGGGCTTGGTGAACACGCGCTGCACCTCGCCGACCACATCCGGGCCCTCCTCCCGCGGCTCTGACCGCGACGTCGAAGAAGCCGTCGTCGGGGATTGCGACTGCGCGCTGAATTCGCACCGCAGCCTTTCGTGTCGCTTCGCGTTCTCGACGAAGTGCGGCCCCATCCCCACCCTGCGTTGGCGACCAAGGGCTGCTGCCGGCCTGCATCTTCCGTCGCGGATGCACCGCAAGGCAGCACGCGCGTGCGCGTGAACGGCTGCGCGTACATCGTCCCCCCAGCTGAGCCACATCAGACGAGATCTGAGTCGGGCGGAGGGGTGCCAAATATACCGTCGGGGGACGCAGACGATGCAGTCCGTTCGCGTGCATTCGCAAGGTTTGCGGCGTGGTGTGATCGGGCGGGCGCCCGGTGCGAACCCCGTTGCTTACCCATCCCAGGCGGCTCATGCGGCGGATCGCGGGCTCACAAGCCGTGTTCGTCCCGCGGGCTCCCCTCGGCAGCCGGGACGGCCTGTGGTTCTTCTTCCAGTCTGCGCAGGTTGCGGATCATCCAGTGCACGCGTGCCTCTTTGGCTTGGTCGCGTAGCTCAGGGTCTGCGGACTGCAGATAGTGGTCGATGATCGGCGTGGCCTCAGGGGCTCCGGTGAGGGCCAGAGTCTTTAGAAGATCGGCCGTCTGATTCCGGGACGCGGGCATCTGCAGCGCTCTGACCAGAGGGGTCGTGAACTCCACAGGAACCTTGCCAGCGGACACATCCCGCAGCAGCTCAGCGGCGCCACAACGAGTCCGGGCGTTGGGACTCTTCAGCTGCACCATCACCTGATCTCGGACCTGCGCCAGCGTCGGGGTGCAGGCCGCCTGGAAGGACAAGCAGCTCAACAGCACGACAAGGCATTGCGGGTGGATTCGCATGGGGTTTCTCCAATTCGACGGAGACGCTCTCGTTTTGATCCATGCGCTAGCGCACGAAGCCGACTGGGAAAAAGTCCGCACCATCAAAAAGGGCCCATGTCCCTGCGATCAGTCCGCCCATCAGCGCCAGGCCACCGAATACGGTCGGCAAGGCGACGCTGAGCACATAGCCAGGCCGCCGCTGCTCTTGGAGCAGCGGCTTTTCGCGCAGGTTGAGCGTACGAAGCTGCCACCCCACGTCGTAGTAGGTGGCTTGTTCGCCCTTGATGGCGATCACCGGGATTGTGTTCTCGCGCTCGTCTGCGATGC
>JAYRFD010000813.1:0-1940 GCA_041908565.1 Polyangia bacterium
AGCGAGGTCGGCATGGTCTTCGAAGCCTATCTGAGCCCGCACCAAGAACCCGACGAGGAAGAGAACACGCCGGCCACCACACCCAAGGTGTTTCGTTCGACGGGCACGTCGATGAATCGCGCCGCGCGTGAAGCCGCCGGCCACCGCGGTCATGGGCGCATCCGCTTCAGCAAGGATCTAAGCCGCGCCTTCGTCGACGTGCGGGTCGACGGCATCAAGGCCAACACCGTCAACATGTTCCACATCCACTGCGGCAAGCCGGGCATCTTGGGGCCCATCCTGGTCGACTTTGCGCAGGCCACCAACATCCAGGAAAACCTGGCCGACGGCCTGTTTTCCGTCGAGATCCGCAACGAGCACATCACCAAGACGGTCGAGCATGGCCACGGCCTGATCGGCGCGCTGACGGCTGGCTGCGTCATCAACAGCCCATCGCTGGGTGGCAGCAAGCCAACCAAGGTGTCGACGGTGTCCGGCATGGCCCAGATCGCGCTGGAGGGTGAGCTGTACTTCAACCTGCACACGGTCTCGCAGACGTACTTCGGCGACATCCGCGGCCAGATCCACGCCGTCGACAAAGCTCGCTAGCTCGCCGCTCGTTTTCTTGCGGTCGGCTCGACGCGGTCGTCCGCAGTCCAGCCGTCCTTCACCCGCCTGCTTTTCGCGTCCCCGCGGCCATCCGTAGATCCCAGACCTCCGCTTTTCCGCGGCCGTCCGCTGACTTCCCGCCATCCCTTTTCTGCCGACGTTGATCTGTCGAACTTAGGTCGCGCTTGGATCGCGCTTGGGTCCTGTTTTAGTCCCGCTTTGCTCCCGCTTCGGCCCCGCTTCGGCCCCGCTTTGATTGACTGAGCCGCTGCCCATAGTGGGTCGCTCTTTTGCGGTCTGCGGTGACCTGAAATCGCGGGCCAAAAACCGCCCCGCAGCAGATCCGGGTTTACCAGCAGGCGAACTCATCAGCGACGGGACAGCGCCGCGCCCGGGGCCTGATTTTTGTTGCCAGCCCATTTTCGCGCAGGTTATGGTCCGCCCGCCTTCTCACCTGTTTGGTTCGGCCCTTATCCCCCCCTGGAGTGGAAATGAGCGCGCGAAAATTTGAATTGGTCACTTCGATGCAGCCGCGCGGCGACCAGCCGCGTGCCATTGAACAGCTTGGCGAAGGGCTGCTGCGCGGCGACCGCCGTCAGGTTCTTTTGGGTCTGACCGGTTCAGGCAAGACATTCACCATGGCCTGCGTCATTGAACGGCTGCAGCGCCCGACTTTGATCATTGCGCACAACAAGACCCTGGCCGCCCAGCTTTACGGTGAATTCAAAGAGCTTTTCCCGCACAACGCGGTTGAGTATTTCGTTTCGTACTACGACTACTACCAGCCGGAAGCCTATGTCCCTGCGTCGGACACCTTCATTGAAAAGGACTCGCTGATCAACGAAGAGATCGACCGCATGCGGCACTCGGCCATGCACGGCGTGGTGTCGCGGCAGGATGTGATCGTCGTGGCGTCGGTGTCCTGCATCTATGGCATCGGCGATCCGGAGTTTTATAAGGGCATGGTCCTGACGCTGGACGCCGGGCAGAACGTCCGTCGCGAAGCCGTCCTGCGTCGCCTGGTCGAGCTGCAGTACGAACGCAACGACGTCGACTTCCACCGCGGCACCTTCCGCGTGCGCGGCGACACCGTCGAGATCTTCCCGCCCTTCGAAGAAGAAGTGGCAGTGCGGCTGGAATGGTTCGGCGATGAGATTGAGAGCATCGCCGAGGTCGACCCGCTGCGCGGTCGCACGCTGCGCAAGCTGAAGTACATCGCGCTGTTCCCCAACTCGCAGTACGTCACGCCGGCGGATGCGATGGTGCGCGCGATGGCGTCGATCAAAGAAGAGCTGCGCGCGTCGCTGACGACGATGAAGGATCAGATGAAGCTGGTCGAAGCGCAGCGGCTG